>JAIEPU010000016.1 GCA_019748235.1 bacterium | reverse complement strand
ATCAAAGCCCCCGTCTACGGCTTTTATGGCGGCAACGACAATCGAGTAAACTCGACGATTCCGACTTCGGAAAAGCTGATGAAAGAGGCGGGTAAAAAGTACGAGCCCGTCATTTACGACGGAGCCGGCCACGGATTTCTTAGAGCCGGAGAAGCGCCTGACGCAAGCGCCGCGAACAAGGAAGGAAAAGACAAAGCCTGGGCTCGCTGGAAGGAATTGCTCAAGGGATTGTAAGAGGCGTTAGCTCGGAAGGAGGGGTCTATAAAGGCCCCCTCTCCTCGATCGAAGCCGTCCCTATTCAGTCAAGCGGCATGCTTTTGAGGGCGAACCAATACATGTCTTTCAAGAGAGCATATCAGCTTCTACTCGCCGCCGTCGTCGTGCTCATCATCTATGTCGTTTGGAATGCGGATTATACAGACTACACTGAAGTCGAAAACCTCATTGGCACGGGTCAACCAGGACGAATAGGATCCTTAGAATGGATTCCATTCGAACGCGCAACGCCGCTTAAATACCAATTCATCAACAATGATTTTGCAAATACCCTACAAATTTCAATCGCCCCGTTTCTCGATATCGGCGAGCGGTTATCGGGCCATTCACGCCAGTGGTTTTCTTTGTCAGTCACTGCCACGGGAAACGAAATAGACCCGGCGGACATTGAGAACCTTCCGGTGAAACAAATAAAACTGTTCGATGCTCGAAACTCCATTCTCAAAGCTGATTCCGCCAAATCGCTGTCCAAACTTATGTTTTGCAAATCGCTTTCAATCCGTCGTCTCGACGAGGCATCATCGTCAAAATATCTCAGTCAAATTCCCGGCCTCGAAAGACTGAATATCTCGACAACAGCGCTCGACCATATTTCCGATCGCATCAAAGATTTTTCATCTCTACAAAAAGTTGTTCTGCTCGGAAATCAAGAGACCATCACAAGGGCGATGCTCATGAGCATCGCTTCCAACAAGAGAATCGTTTCCCTCGGAATTGAGGACGCAACATTTGAGCCAAGAGCAGCGTCTGTACTCAATAGCCTCGAACAGTTGATGTACTTAACAATAAATAACTGCGCTGACGAAAAAAACTTTGATGACTTGGACTTAAAATGCTTAAGTCAAGTCGAAGCACTGCATCTCGAAAAATTGCACTTGGGAGCGAAGTGTGTCGAATCTATTGCAGGAACAAATATTGAATCATTAAGCGTCTGGAATTCAGACATATCGGCGTGTATCGCCATGGTGATTAACAAAATGCCTCGTTTAAGATTCTTGAGTCTCAGAAATCTTGTCGGCCCATGTTTGTCGCTAAAGACGCTCGATCCGAACTGCCAGATTGAGAAGTTCGACGGCGACGGCCAGAATCAGGACTTCGATTCCTTTCAGGCGATTGCAAAACTCTCCAATATCAAAGAAATGTTTACATGTAAATGGAAGATCTCAGACAGTGACTTTATTCATTTCGAACCAGGTCGTTCTTTGAAATTCTTAGATATCAAAGATTCAGGAGTCAGTCCCGATTTGCAAATAGCATTTTACAAACGATATCGGTCAATTGGCGGGCAGAGCGAAAGATTATCCAAGCCGTAGTCTCCTCTGACTACTCGATTGGTCAGGTTTCAATTCCATTTATTTCACACCAGGATGTCACTCACCACCTTGCCCGCAACATCTGTCAGGCGGTAATCGCGACCGCTATGGCGATAAGTGAGCTTCTCGTGATTGAGTCCCATGAGATGAAGGATCGTCGCGTGGAAGTCGTTGACGTGGACCGGGTTCTCCGCGGGCCGCATGCCATATTCATCCGTTTGGCCATAGACGATGCCAGGCTTGACCCCTGCCCCCGCCATCCAGGTACTGAATGCCCAGTTGTGATGCTCTCGCCCCTTGGCGTCGGCACTGTTGTTGAACGGCGTTCGTCCGAACTCAGTAGCCCAGACGACAAGGGTGTCGTCCAGTAGTCCACGAGACCGAAGATCGGTAAGGAGTCCTGCGATCGGCTGATCTACATTCTTAGCGAGTCGTGCATGATCCATCATATCGCCATGCGAATCCCAGTTGTTCGATGAGCCCGTGTCCACGAGTTCGACAAATCGGACCCCTTGCTCGATGAGTCGCCGCGCCGCCAGGCATTGCCAAGCGAATCCTTTGGCACTGCCCCGCTCCAGCCCGTAAAGCGCGAGGGTGGCATCGCTTTCTTTGTTCAGATCGAACACATCGGGAACAGCCATCTGCATGCCGAAGGCAGTCTCAAAGGTACGAATACGCGCGGTCAGGTGAGGATCGGCCATTCGCGACTGCCGATGCCGCTGATTCATCTCGGCGAGAGCGGCGAGTTCCCGCTCTTGCAAACTCATCGCGACGCGCGGCTTGATGTTCGCCACCGGCTCAGAGCCCGGCATCACCAGCGTTCCTTGATGTGCGCCGGGCAAGAAATCGCTCGCGTAGACTTGCGTCCCCGCGTAGGTCTGAGCGGGGGCGATCACGACGAATGAGGGAAGGTTACGATTCTCCGTCCCCAGACCGTAACTGACCCACGCCCCCATGCTCGGCCGGGCAAAGTTGAATGAACCGGTGTGCATGCCAAGCGTGGCGTTGTAATGATTCGAATGATCGGTATGCATCGATCGAATGAGCGCGATCTCGTCGACGTGCCTTGCCACATGCGGAAACAGGGTGCTGACTTCGGTGCCACACTCGCCGTGCTTGTGAAATTCCCATTGCGGCCGCTTGAGGAAAATCCGCTCGTAACCGGGGCGGTCTTTGATTTCCGGATGATCGAGCTTGACCTCTTTGCCGACGTCCGCCGATAGCCTTGGCTTCGGGTCGAAAGTATCGACATGCGACACACCGCCGGTCATGAAGAGGAAAATAACTCTTTTCGCTTTTGCGGCGAAATGCGGTTCTTTCGGAGCGAGCGGATCACTCGATCCCTTGGCATCTTCGGCCAGAAGCTGCTGAAGTATCCCTGGCATTAAGAGTGAGCCGGCCACGCTCGAGCGAAGAAAGTCCCGGCGATCACAGGAACAACTTGAAAGATGTCTCATGTCGCCTCTCCGATTCCTTAGCATCGCCATAGGTCAACCCGACCAAGAACTAATCGACATAAAGTGCTTCGTTGCTGGCCAGCATGACACGTCCCCACGCCTGCCATGCTTTTTCCGATCGAACCTCAGGTGCTGCACGATCAAACCCAGATTCGTAGTCTCGGACGAACGTTCGGGCTCGATCGATTTCATCGGATGATGCCGGACGACCGAAAAGCGTTTGAAACGCAATCTCGACACGGGCGGCGTCATCGTCCGAAGCACGTATGATCCGCTCAGCGAAGCCCGCCGCCTGCTCATGAAAGAAAGGATCGTTCATGAAGTAAAGCGCCTGTGTCGGCACGGTAGTGACATCCCGCACGGGAGTACTGGCGTTCGGATCGGCACCGTCAAAGAGGGAGAAGTAAGGATTGCGTCGACTTCGCTTTTGCATCACGTAAACGCTTCGCTGACGCGTGGGATACTCATCCGCGAATGGAGCGTGCTGAGAAAATCGCCAAGAGGACTCGGGCGGAAACGGGTGCCCTTCCCCCTTCGATCGGTCGATGTTGCCGCTCGCGACGAGCTGCGTGTCTCTGATTTCCTCAGCCGTCAATCTGCGACGAACGAAGGAAGCGTATAGACCATCGTCTTCCACCTCCCCGGAACTCTGTTGATAGGTCGCGGTCCCCATCATCAAGCGGTGCATCTCCTTGATGCTCCAACCGGATTCGATGAATTCGGTCGCAAGATAGTCGAGTAACTCGGGATGCGTGGGAGGTTGTCCCCGTGTTCCGAAATCGTTCGGCGATGTGACGATGCCACGTCCGAAATGACCCTGCCAGATTCGATTCACCATGACGCGAGCCGGGAGAGGATTGTTCTCGTTCACCAAGCAATCGGCCAACTCGCGCCTGCCGCTTGTGGTTGGGCTTTCGAGATTCCTTCCCCCTAAGACGTCGAGAAACTTGCGAGGCACCTCATCGCCAAGATCTTTCGGCTCGCCCCGTTTATGGAGACGCGAGTTGACAGGCTTCGCATCCTTCACCGCGTAAGCGACCGGCACGACCGGCCTTGACGCGTTGACTGCATCCCTTTTTCGTCTCGATTCTTCGCGAGCCGTTCCGGCTTTGCGAAGTTCGGTCAGTCGTTCCGCGATCGCAAGCGAGGGGATATGTTCGATCTTCCAGTCGACACCATCCGGACCAGTCGGATGCGCGTCGGCGATTCGCCCGCTGAACGTGATCTCCCCCTCGACCGGACTGATCCAAGCGACGGCCACCGGGCCGTCAGGCCCCGGATGAACGAAGAAACTCTTGGCCGGAAGGGAGGTCCAGACATCGACGGCGGTCGCGGAGGTATTTACCAGAACACTCGGCGTGTCACCGTTCCGCCAGACTTTGAGTTCCTGCTTGCCGTTGACTTCCGTGAGGTGCTCGGACAGGAAAGCGAGTCCCGCCTTCTCATCCAGAAAGCACCAGACAGAATCGTGGCCGAGCTTGTCGGAGTGGGGATTCGCTGCGAGCGAATCGTCGACGAGATCCTTAACGTTCCACCGCCGGTGATCTCCACCCACTTCGGTGATCTCGAACTCGACGAGAGTGGTGTCGGCTCCATGATTGCCACGCGGCGCCACGACGAGCTGAATGATCTCGCCCTTTTTGACGGCAATGCGAACCGGTTCTTTTCCCTCGGCGAGAAAGGGTGCGGACTCTGCATCTTCAATCGATCCGGTGACGAGGGTCTTTGCTTCGATCGTCCCCTTATCCATATCCTTCGTGAGAGAGGCTTCCTTCGCCTCCCAACGCTTCACTTCCTGGTCCAGCTTTTGAAACTCTTCCTCGAAGGGCTGCATCATCGCTGTGATTTGCGAAGGAGCCATCATCGGAATCAGATCACGTGGTGAGGATTCCGGCTCACAGCCAGGAAACGAAAGTTTCGTGCTTTCGAGAACACCATAGAGTCCGTAGTAGTCGCGCGAAGTTAATGGATCGTACTTGTGGTCGTGGCAGCGACAACATCCGAGCGATAACCCGAGAAAAGCCTTCCCCGTCGTGTCGAGCGTATCCTCATAGGTGAGATGAATATCCTGATCGATGTTGTGGCCGAATCGCCGCGAAATCGCGAGAAATCCAGTCGCAACCACGTGATCAGAATACTCTTCTGAACTCCGCTCCTTCGCAATCAAATCCCCCGCAATTTGTTCCTTGACGAAGGTATCGTACGGCATGTCTTTGTTGAACGCGTCGATCACCCAATTGCGATAACGCCACGCATGCGGCAGAGGACGATCGGTGTTTTCGCCGGCCGTGTCGGCATAACGAACGACATCGAGCCACTTCCTCCCCCATTGCTCACCGTACGCCGGAGAACCGAGAAGCCGATCGATGAGCCGATCAAATGCATCGGGAGAATCGTCACTGAGGAATTGCTCGACATCCGCTGTCGCAGGAGGCAAACCCGTCAAATCGTACGTCGCGCGGCGAATGAGTATCCGGCGATCGGCTGGTTCGCTCGGCAATCGCTTTGCGTTTTCCATCTTTGCGAGGATGAACGAATCCACGGCAGACTGAGACCACTGCGTATCAGTCGTCAACGGAGGTACGGGCGGCTTGACGGGTTCAAACGACCAATGACGAGCAGCCTCGATTCGGTCGATCTTAGGTGGCCAATCGGCGCCTCGCGAGACCCACTCCGTCAGTGCGTCCACCTCAGCGGCGGGAAGTGGTTTGTCGGGCGGCATCGCGGAAACTTCTTCGGAACGACGAACGGCTTGGAGGAGAAGGCTCTTATTCGCTTCAACATCGATCAGCGCACCGGACTCTCCCCCTTTCTCAAAGAATTGCTTCGAGTCGAGCCGCAGGCCACCAGAGATCTTTTGCTCGCCGTGGCAGCGCACACATGAATTCACCAGGATCGGACGGATCTTCGACTCAAAAAAAGCCTCGTCGGTCGCAGGGTCCGCATGGCAGATACCGACCGCAAAACTAACAAGAGAGCAAAGAATGCCGGTCCGACGGATCATCGGCAATTAAACCTCCGCGAGTCGTTCCGTCGAATCGCCGAACTGATCTAAGCGGATGCCGACCTTGTCCAGCATCGACAGGTAGAGACTGCACATCTTTCGGCTCGGCTTATTGAGGTAGTCGAGTACGCGGCCACCCTTGATCTGGCCCCCCGCGCCACCGATGAGCACGACCGGAAGATTCGTCGCATCATGGCTCCCCGTCAACATGCTCGAGCAGTAAAGGAGCATGGAATTGTCGAGCGCGGTCCGCTCTCCTTCCTGAATCGAGTCGAGCTTCTTGGCGATGTAACCAAGTTGTTCGATGAAGAACTGATTCACCTTGAGCCAGTCCGCGGTGTCGGAGTGGGAAAGGAGGTGGTGAATCATGTAATCCACGCCAAGGTGGGGGAATCTCATGGCACTGTGGTCGTTGTTGAGCTTGAGCGTGCAAACACGGGTCGTGTCCGTCTGGAACGCAACGACGAGGATGTCGCACATCAGCCGCATATGGTCGGCAATGTTTTGCGGTATGCCATCGGCCGGCCGTTGAATATTCGGCTTGTCGAGGGTCGGACGCCAACCTTGCAACTCTCCCTTTTTGCCGGCTTGCTCAATGCGTTGCTCGATCTCGCGCACCGAATCAAGATACTCATCCAGCTTGCGCTGATCGGAAGAGCTGATGTTGCGGCGGAAATCCTTCGCGTCTTGCAAAACGGCGTCAAGGACACTTTCATCCCCCTTCTTCACTTCATCCTTGAACAGGCGATCGAACGCCAGCGCGGGATAGAGTTCGAGCGGGGTTGGGGTCGTCGGCGAGCTCCACGAGATGTGTGAACTGTAGATCATCGAGTAGTTCTTGTGAACCGATGGATTCGATTTTTCACAACCAAGGACTAAGCTTGGAACCTTTGTGGAATGTCCGTACTTCTGGGCGATGACCTGATCGATGCTCGTCCCTGACTTGATCTCGCCACCCGACGAGAGAGGCGCACCGGAGAGAAGGTTCCCCGTCTGAGAGCTGTGGATGTTCCCCTTTAGCGCTTCGGCGTTGTGCAGCCCCCTGATGAAGAGCATTCTCTCCCTGAAATCGGCGACCGGTGCGAGCACCTTGCCGAGTTCCATCTCTTTTCCTTCCCCTTTGGCCCACCACTCCCTGCCGTGAAAACCGTTGCCGGAGAACAGGACGGCCAATCGGATAGGCGCCTCGCTCCCTGGTGCGGAAGCTTTTACCGCTTCATCGCCCCAGACGCTGGTTGACTCGAGCCAAGGGAGTGCCATCGTGACACCCACGCCGCGAAGAAACGTTCGTCGAGAGAATTGGTGCATCTTCATAGACCTCGATGAAAAGGCTCACTGTCAGCCATTGATTTTAACCCGAACCGCACGACACCGTACGGCCAAAATGTCGCCCACCGATCATTCCGATCCGCAGACGTCCGGTTGTCACTGATGTTCCGTCACTTGCACGTCTCGCCCCCGGATTTCCCGGAATTGCGTGCTTTCAACAATCGCGTCGATCGCAACGGAGAATCGATAGTTGTTCTTAGCGAGTCGATCTTCCATCTCATCAAGTAAAGGCTCGTCCGAGAGCTGCGTCGCTCGCCCTAAGGAGTACCCCAACAGCTTTCGGCAGAATTGATGCAAAATCGCATCTCGCCGCTTTTCGACGAGATACTTGCGCAAACCCGTCAGGCCATCGATTTCGGTCCCGTCAGGAAGCTGAGTCTTGGCATCAATCGGACGATTGCCGAGATCCACGGTTCGGTGCCGGCCGATGGCGTCGAAGGACTCTAGCGAAAAGCCGAAAGGATCGATCTTTTGATGGCAGCCCATGCACTTGGGATCACTGGTGTGCCGAGCGACGAGTTGACGAACAGTGAGCCCATCGGTCGCCGATTCGTCGTCTGGAAGAATGGGAACGTTCTTCGGTGGCTTGGGAAGCTTTTCCCCCAAGATGACTTCGCTCAGCCATGCCCCGCGAAGAATAGGACTGGTACGCGATGCCCCTGATTGCTTGGCGAGCGTTGTCGAGAAACCAAGAATTCCTCCTCGATCGTATTTTCGAACGCCATCGACGCGCCGCCACTCAGGCCCGGTGATTTCAGGGATGCCGTAAAACTTAGCGAGCCGTTCGTTCACGAACGTATGATCCGCATCGAACACTTCGATGATGGATAAATCGTTTTGGAAGAGATCGGTGAAGAATCGGATCGATTCCTCATACATGTCTCCTCGAAGTTCGGCGAATTCAGGGAAGTGCTTTTCACTCTTCTCATCGAGCGCGTCGAAATCGTAGATGTGCAGCCACTGGCAGGCGAACTCCGTTGCCATTCGGCGAACTTTCGGATCCTTCAGCATTCGATGCGCCTGCGCCTTGAGTTGCTCGGGATTACTCAATTGGCCAGAAGCGGCAACGGATCGCAATTCATCGTCAGGTTGTGATGCCCAGAGGAAGTAACTCAAACGGTTCGCGAGTTCCCAATCACTTACTTTTGCGGGCGAAATCCCTTCGGGGGCCGCTTCGAGTCGGTAAAGGAACGCGGGAGCGACGAAAATCCGGGCCATTGCGAATTGAATCGCTTCATCGTGCGGAAGTTCCTGTTCACGGAGCTTCGCATAGAGCTGCCGAAGCTTATTCTCCTCTTCCGCCGTGATGGGTCTGCGATAGGCCTGCGAGGCGAATTTGACAAGCGCATCGACATGCTTCGGCTCGGCGGCAATAAGTTTCTTTCTGAACTCCGCCGCCCGATCATTGATCGGCTTTCGCATCGGCTCGAATGCTGATGGGTCCGCATCCTGAGTCGCGAATTGCCAAAGCTGTTCGAAAGCGTCGACGAGTTTGAGGGGATCCTGGCTAACGAAATGGAACTCCTCCCACATCCGATCGAGCTTAGCTTTCTCTTCGTCGGTCAAAATCAGTCGGCAGAGATGATCGTCTTCACGGTGAAAAAGGGTTAGTGTCACGACCTCATCAACCGGCACAATCTTGGTGTAACAAAGAGAAGCGGGGAAGGTTTGACGGAAGGAATCGAAATTGGCTTCCACTCGTTTTCTTGCCGCGCTCCCTTCACTGACGAGGATTGGTGTGGCATAGGAAACGACTTGATTATTCGAACTCCAAGTGCCGTTTGCTGATCCAATCTTAGTACCACTGGGGACAATGCCCGTCGTCTCCGCAGGTTTGGTGGTCGAGACCTGGAGCTGAACGCTTCCTTCGGCTCCTGAAGTCTTCTCCAAAGCTCCCGTGGTAACGAACTCGCTACCGGCAACAAGGTCTGGCGGAAGGTGAATCTCAATAACGGCAGGTGCCTGAATACATAGATTCGAGCTGTCAACGCTCCCATCTTTTGGATGCTTTCCAAATAGCGCGGGATCGAGCCCCCACTTCGATTCGGGTGCTCCCTTCGATTCTGCCTTGCTCGCCGAGGTACCGGCAAACAAGGGACCAGAGAGTGAGGTCAATTCGCGATAGAGAGTACCATCCGGCGAATCCGGCTTGGGAGGAGCGGAGGTAAGAAGCTTTTGCACCTCTTCGGCGAGTCGATGTTTCTCCGCGGGCTTTTCCGCACTTTGCCACTGGGCCAATAAAGATCCTGCGGGAATTACCGGACCATTCGTCGCGCCGGTCACAGGCTCAGAGTAGAAATGCCAAACGTCGGCGCGTCCTTTCTTGTCCGCATGAGGATTTCCGGCCAGTACGTTCTCCGTAATGTCCCCATTCAGCGACCAAGTCTCACTCACCTCTCCCGAACTCGTCAGATTCAGCTCAATGTCCGTCAGATCGCACGAGTGATTTGCGTCACGGGGTCCAATCAGCAACGAAACGAGATCCCCTGGCTGAACAGCGACATTCTCGATTGGACCAACAACGACCGGTGACCCACCATGAGAGATACCACTCGCGAGACGCTGACGGGTTTTTCCGCGTCGCAGCTCCAGCGACCAGGTCACCCCGTTGCCACACTCAGGATGGGCATGAGTCACTTTCCCTTCAATGCGAAGGGGTGATTTGACCGGGCTTTGCCAACCCACCGCCGCCACAAGATCGGGGGTCGGATGCACGACCACTCCATGCGCTTTCAAATTACCCGGCACGCGCACATTCTGATCCGACGAATTCGCCAATAGTGAAGGAAGGTCTGGAGATCCCCAACCTTTCACGAAGTCGTAATTGCTCTGACTCTGAAGAGGAGTTGACAAATGGCTCAACTTCAAATGGCGATCGGAACCAATGCCGAGGTAATCGAGCCAAGATTTCAGCGCGTCCGGATCGACGGAAAACTTCTCCGCAAGCTTTGCCGTATCAACGTCCCCTTCGCTCTCGCTCGCTTCGGCAGCAGCGTCGAGCGCCTTCGCGGTCGATGCTAGGAGCTTCTCACGGCGAGCATTCAGATCATGGACGAAGTTTCGAAGATCCCGAAGGAGAATCGGAGGTCGACCAGCGACCGCAAGTTGAGGAGCTTGCCATTCAACAAAGTCGTTCGCGTTGCCATCCCCGGCATCGCCAGCGATCAAATAGATGACGACATCTTCCTGACCGGCAGCGGGCGTCAGCTTCGTTCGAAATTCCTGCTTGACAACGAGTGGAGTGACCGGCTCCATCCATGCCTTGGGCCCCCCCACTTTTCCAATGTGACCGACACTACTGAACTTCCAAAGAGTCGATTGCCATTCCTTGATCATGGCGATCATGCCGTCAATTTCTTCCGGCTTGGCCGCGCGCCACTTCGATCGCAATGGATCGAATAAAGGAGAGGATTCCTTGCCGTTCAACACGTCCATTAAGATTCGAAGGTACTTGGGACTGAGGTGATGCGCGTCCGCGATTTTTTCGACGCTCCCTTTCCCGTCTCTTACTTCGAGTGATGCCAACAGGTATTTCTTTAGCGGAAGCTCGCCTCCCCTGTTCTTGTCGAGTTCGATCCCTTGCTGCGTAACGGTATCGCTTCCACCTGCTTCGGTGTACTGGCTGTAGAATTCTCGAATCTCGGCAAGGTTTTCCTCGGTCCAATCACGACGAGACGTATTGGGAGAAAATCGAAAGCCCTCGGGCAGTAGCACCGCATGGCTTGCAATTTCTTTCCCGGCATCCATGTATTTGGTGAGCAAAGCCGGAGACATGACCAGCGAGTTACCAGTGTTGCTAAATCCCTCACCGGCCGCGCTATCGTTCGGGAATTCTCGCGCGGGGCTGAGCGGAACATGCGTCAGATCGCGAACCGTATAAGTGTACTCGGCATTGTTGAGGCGCCGAAGAACGACAGGCCCAGGATCGCCGGCATTGGAGAGTGCCTCGGCATGGAGATACGCCTCCACCCATCCGAGTAATTCCTTCTTTTGCGCGGCGGAAAGTTGCTTGGATTCTTTGGGGGGCATTTCCCCGTTACCGAGCATTTCGACGACTTTGACCCAGGCTTTCGAATCACTCCGCACATCTTCAAGCTTGGCGAAACGTTCGAGATCGAGATCACCCTCGAGTTTAGCAGTTGAATGGCAATCGAGACAGAACTGCTTCATGAGGGGATGGATCTGATGATCAAACTGCTTTGATAAATCCTCAAAGCTCACCGCCTCCCTTGATTCCGCCAGCAGCGGACAGGCAGCGAACAGAAAGAAAAGAGAACTGAAAACCAACCGCATCCTTAATACTCCGAGTATTCGAACTATCACCGCGTGCCCGACTGAACTTTGTGGCTTTCAATGTGCTCCCGCAACTCGCGGCAGGCGCGAGTGAGCTTTCCATCCCGTAGATGGTCAATCATTCGTTGATGGCTGTCAGCCACCTGTTCCCATTCCGCTTGCCGAACACTTTCACGAAATCGCTGGAAGAATGTGGCAAGCAGATCATTGATCGCGAGTAAAGGGGCGAGCCCGCTCGACTCGACTAATCGGCGGTGAAAAGCGATGTCGCCCACGACCCATTGCGACAAGTCCTTCGACTGACGAAGGTTCGAATTGATTTCAAACAGCGAGTCATAGATGGTCAAATCTTTCCGCATGCGTCGCATAACGTGTGGCAACACACCCGTTTCGATGACAATTCGAGTTTCGATGAGCTGCACGGGAGTGGCGTTCTGCCAAACTGGATGAAAGCCCAAATACTCGGTGACGCGCTTCAGATTGACCTGACCAACGATCAAACCACGACCCGGTTTTGATTCGACAACCCCCAGAAACTCGAGTGACTTCGTCGCCTCACGCAGACTGAGACGGCTGATCCCGAACTGTTTCGCCAGTTCCGCCTCCGTGGGAAGACGATCTCCCTCCTTCAGATCGTTCTCGACGATGTGGTTTTTTAACCTTGTCGCAACCACATCATGCATTTTGGGTCTTTCAAAGACCGGCAGCATCAAGTCCTCCCGCATCCACCAAGGTGGTCATCAAGGGTCGATTAGATGATCAGACAATCTAACCAACTGAATGGGGGGATCGCGAGAGATTTTCGCAGAAGTTTTCTGATAAGCAGGTTCAAAAGAAATTAGGCCTCATTTCTGTGAAACGCGGGAATACAGGAGTGTCTAACTACTGATTTTGACCAGACTGTGAGCAATCATCTTCCGGGGCGATCCTTTTGAGATAAGTCTAAGTGCAGATAGCGGAACCACTAATGACATCTGTCAAGCGAATATGACTTTTAGGTGAGCTGTTGCTTGCATTACCTGGCCAGGCTGGTTACCATCCAGTGAACAAAACGCAATACCTCCCATTTTCGCTATTGCGTGTTCGAAAGCTGCTTTCCTCCCCGGGAAGTTCCGCAGTGGTTTTGACTCGCCCTAAATAGAGCAAGCAGGATGCTTTTTGACGTACGAACCGAGACTCTCATTCGGAAATGAGCGATCGGCAAGACGTCAGATCACGCATAGAGGAATGGATCGCCCGATCCCAAGCGTAGAACTGAACAATTTAGCACGATTGCAACCGAGAATTGTCCGGCATCCCAATCAGTTTCAGTGTTTAAACGAACAGCGAAACTGACGAGCGATGACGAGTCCACAAAACGTGGTTAACTTCTCGGCGCATTGGGGTCGTCCATATCGACCGGGTTATGTAGAGGAACAATATGCGGAAGCCGCACCTGGAAGAGTTGGAAAGTCGCTTTGTTCTGTCAGGGGACAACCTCGATCTTTTAAATGCGGCGGTCGATATTTCGGCTCAGTCGGCAACCATTCAGTCGAGTATGGGTACTTACGACCAGGTTGCAGGTTCGATTCCATCTCCCACGTCCGCCGAATGGTTTGTCTGGTACAACACGCTCAAGCAAGCGCGACTCGATTACTCAATGCAGCCGCGGGCGCAAACGTTCTATTTCAGCACGTTGGGGAACGACGCCACCGGTGACGGTAGTCAAGCCAATCCCTGGAAGAGCCTCTCCAAAGCGCGAACCGTCCTGACCCAGACGGGGGGGAATGTCGCTCTCCTTTTCAAGAGAGGCGACGAGTTCTACGACACCTTCGGACTGAATGTTTCTCAACCGATGGTGACGATCGGCGCTTATGGCGATACCAACCTCGCAAAACCGATGTTCAGTGCATTCACCATCAAGATGAACGCAAACACGAATCTTTGGACTCAAGTCGCCGGAACGAATTCGTGGACCGCATCGGCATCCACCATGATCGGCTGGATCCGAAATGCCACGAGCGACGTCTCTCGTCTTTCCCCTTACACCTACCTTCAAACTTCGAACACTGTCTCTAGCATCTCACGAAGCTGGACATGGAATAACGGAACGCTCTATCTGAATCCTGGAGCGGGAGTCAATCCAAACACGATCAATTGGGAAGCCGTGGGAAACATTGCTCAAGACGGCATCCTGATGAGCGGCGACGGCGGGCTCATCACCGACATTCGAGCCGACGGTTGGGGCTGTGTCGCGGGGCAACAATACCAGAACTGGGGCATCAAACTAGCGCCGGCCAACAATTGGTCCGTCGTCGCGATGAACACCGAATCTTACTACAACGGTCGGCACGGCACTTCGGTCCATTCGTATTTGCCAAACTCCACCGGCGGATTCGCGTTACTCCTCAACAATGTGAGTGGATACACAAACGGTACCGCTTCCCAGACAACGATTTTCAACACGTTTAGTCCCGGAGGCGGAAACGAAGTCATTTCAGAAGGAAACATCGCTCGTTTTGGTCGGCTTCCCGACTTCAACTTGATTGGCGGGGGAATCGATACTCAAACTCCAGCGTTCTACGGACATACCGGAAATCAAATAGGTCAGACGATGGCGCTGAACATCAGCGTCAACGACAAAGTCATCCGCGAGTTTTACCAAGGCGCGAGTTATACATCGGGAATGAATACTGTCGACACTCGAACTCTTCCGGGTGACAACAGTGATCTCTCGTCTCTTCGCCATTTTGTCGTGAACTATCAAGTGCTCATCGGCCAGCCATACACGGTGAGCGCGCCGGTCAAAACCGTGCAGATGAACAACCTCTTTCAAATCACCGGGAGTTCGCCGAATTCGGGAATCACGGACTCGACGGGTGGCTGGTACATCAATTGCATTTGGGCAATTACCGATCCGATCACCATCCAGAGGTATTTCATTAATGCCTTTAGCGCGGTTCCAACCACATACCTTCTTTACAACTCGTTCCTATTGGACGGGCCATCGAACACGCCGAGCCAGGCTTGGGATATCGCCGTCAACCAGGGTATGAACAACGCATCGGTCTTCGCGGCCAACAATGTTTTTGCCCGCACGAACAACCGCAATATCAACCTCAACATCATCAATGATGCCGATCACCTGCTTGCCAACGCTTATTACCAAGTGAGCAATACTAACACTTACTCGGGCGATCCGTTCGCTGTCACTCTCACGTCGGCCCCGAATCTCCTTTCCGCTCCCTCGGCCGGTTCCGCATTAATCGGTGGAGCGAAGGTATCGACCTTTGGATATACCGTCGACTACGACTTCTACGGACGCTTGCGAAACCTTGACGCGCCCACACTGGGAGCAATCGAGTTCAATTGGAGCGCGCTTCCTGTCACCGATGCGGGTCAATACTACATTGTCCATGCGGGTCAGTCACTCGTTCTAGAGGGGCGAAACAATCAACCAGGCGCGAGCTACGCCTGGGATATCAACGGAGACGGTGTTTATACCGATGCCATCGGAAACAGTCCGACATTGTCATGGGCTCAACTCGCCGGTCTCGGAATCAAAGACGGTGGATACTTCGTACGATTGCGCACGACGGTTGGGTCAACGATAACTTACTCTGATCCTGCCTACCTCGAGGTGTTGAACCGGACTCCCTATGCGGATGCGGGAAATGCGCAGACCATCTACGGAGGACGAAGTCTAACGCTTGATGCTTCCGGATCATTCTCTTTTACAGCAGATGAATCACTTTCCTACACTTGGGACGTGAATGGGGACGGAATATTCGGTGATGCGGTTGGCGTCACACCAACTTTAACGGCGCAACAATTGATTAACCTTGGCCTTATCGGAGGGAGCACGTACAGCGTCCGAGTCAAAGTCGCTCAGAGTTTTGACTCCAATAATTTCAGTATTTCGGCCCCTGTTTCACTCAACTATTTTTCGATCGTCGTCGATACAGGTGGTCCTTATGTCGTGAATGCCGGGCAGTCAGTCGTACTCACGGCCGGCGATTCAGGACCGTCAACGACCTATAGTTGGGACCTTAATAACGACGGAATCTTTGGCGACGCCTTAGGCAGAACCGTCTCTTACACAACTGTTAACAACGGCGTTTACACCGTCGGTTTGCAGGTATCTTCGGGAGCTCAAATTGCGAGGAGCACCACCACGATCACTGCGTTGAACGTCGCACCCACGGTGAACGTCAGCGGCCCAACTTCAGTATCGCGTAAATCGGCAGCCTACACCCTGAAAGCTTTTGATTCACCGGCAGATTTAGCTCAATCGTTTACGTATTTGATCGACTGGGAAGGTGACGGCGTTTTCGAACAGTCGGTGACCGGCAGCAACTCAACAATCGTCAATCACTCCTTTTCGACCACAGGAATGAGGACGGTGCATGTTAAAGCGATCGATGCGGAAGGCGCGGTCGGGCCCGAATTCACTTTCCAAGTGAACATGTCCCAACCGTACTCGATCTCGAATAACACCCTCTACTGGTATTTGAGCGATGGTGATGACATCGTCTCTGTAACGACGGTTTCCGCGAACAGTTTCTTAGTCAACGAGACGATGATCGACGGGCAAGCCGTTAATAACTTTTATCTCTTCAGCGCCCCCATCAATGCAATATCGATCGATGGGCAAAGCGGAAATGACACCATATCGATCGCAAGTCTCACCGGAATCGCTGCATCTGTCCTGGGTGGTTACGGTGATGACACCATTACCGGTTCGAGTAGTAACGACAACATTGATGGAGGTGAAGGTAACGACACCATCAATGTACCTGGTGGAAGCAACACCATCGACGGCGCGGAGGGAAATGACCGAATCATTGTGCAGGGTAGCGGAATGAACTATGTGACCGGTGGAAATGGCGACGATACCATCGCTACCGGCTCTGGATCGGACACTGTTATTGGTGGAATGGGTAACGACCAAATCAACACCGCCGATGGGAATGACTTTATCGACGGAGCCGAGGGATACGACTACCTTCAAGCGGGAAGCGGTGATGATTGTGTCGTCGGCGGTGCCGACCCGGACACAATCTTCGGTGGGGATGGAAACGACCTTTTGTTCGGCGGGACGGTGACGGATTCCAATGCCCTCAGATCGGCCTGGAACGATTGGATCACAAACCCCGTCGATCGGCACACGCCTATCATCGCCATCGCCAAAAATGTCTTACCGTTGGAGGACGGCAAGGCCGATTCGCTCAGCACGGGAACCGGTTTCGACGTCACTTATAACGATGTGACACGCGCGATTACGATATCTCAAACCCAAACAGGATTCATCTGGGCCGTTGCCAGTCAGGTCGCGTTCAATAATGCATTCGCCGTGGCGCAACCGGGCGATACGATCTACGTCCTATCCGGGACATACACCTACTCCGGCTTGCCCCGATCGTTTGCGGGGATCACGATTCGAGGATTGGGCATCGGGAACTCCATCATTCGAGGTGGATTCATCTTCGATAACCAGGGAGATCAACGTCCCACCATCATTTCGAACTTAACGATTGACCACTCTGGAATGACCAACACGACTTACTATCAGGGCTCTGCTTACAATCTCTTTTCTCGTGGCACCTTCTATTTTGACGCGGTGGATATTCACGGCCCCGGCACGACTTCAGCATCGGCGGTCTATTTTTGGGGTTCGTCCGCGCAACCGACATACGGTTATATTTCGAATAGCAACTTTTACGTGTCAAACGGCGACGTGCTCAGTACATGGGGTGGCGGCGCGAACACTTCGTCACAGTTAGAAATCTATAATAGCACCTTCGTCACCTCCGGACCGTTGCCAAGCCAGAAGGTCATTTCCGCGAACAACGGATTCAGGATCATTCTTGTTGGTGGAGTGGTCGCTGATTCCGCCGCTTATGTGATGGCGAGCGATTCAATCACACCAATCGATGCTTATTACACAATCATCACTTCGGCCTATCGTAACTCGGGAATCACGATACCGGTAGCAAGTTCGATTTTCGACAGCGTCTCAATTTACACACTCTCCTTGAATGTGTTTGGAACACTTATCAACTCGACTATCACTGCAGCAGCGCCGAACCTACCGGCCTTCATCTATGCGATGGAGGGATCCACCATTCAGGACAACAAGATTGTTGGCTCGTCCTCTGCCAGTCCGGCCACTGGAAGTCAAAGCCCTGTCCCGTTGCGAGTGCTCCAGGATGACGTGACCGTAGTGGATAACGTCTTTCAGAATTGGAACGGAGTGGAACTCGACATCTTGGCAGGTGGCAACGGCACTACGGTCAGTGGCAACTCTTATCAGTAGTCCCAAGACTACTCGTTTTCCCCGTCCCCTCTCCTGCGATGCATTGATTTCCGTTATCGTTCACTTTCGATTCGGATAGCTTCGACGAGTGCCCGAACCGTCTGCTCCAAAAGCGATTGACCGCCGAACTCCATGCCGAGCGAACGAATCTTGCTCGTGTCAATAATGTTCTTGGGTGACGGAGCTCGCTGCAGAATGTTTGCACTCTGACCGGTCATCCGCTGAACGATTTCAACAACCTGATCATCAGAAATGAAGCGGTCATAGCAATTAAATGCCTCTCCCTTCACCGCCTCCACTGGCGCATCAATCAACAGTGCGATTGCCTTTGCCACATCTGCCGCATGAACTTGCTTTGCCCCTGTCGGAAGAGAAACGGAACTCCCCCGCATCGCTCGCTGAACGACATCAAAAAACTTGCTAGACTCTGGTAATTCCGCGAGTCCATAGATACTGGGTGGCCGAACAGAACAGACGGGCCAGTCGTATCCTGAAGCCAGTCCTGAAACGAAGGCCTCAATACTCGCTTTGCAAGCACCATAGGGTGAACTCGGCCAAAGAGGGTGAGTCTCGTCAAGCGGGCGATTCAAAAGGATTTTTCCATACACCGCCGCACTAGAAACAAACACACAACGAGCGACTCCCGCGCGTCGAGCATCATCGATTAATCGGAGCGAACCCAGAAGATTTGTTTGGAGGTAGTCATGAAACTCGTTGCTTGTCGTCTCTTCTGAAAACCACTTCCCCTTCGACTTTTCAAAAGCCGCATGAACGAGAACATCGGCCCCGTGAAGAAGCGAGGCATTCGTATCTGCTCTGCGAAGATCCCCCTCGAACCATTCAACCTCGGCGAGGTCGAGTCCGGTGGGGATACGACCGGATCTCGTCCATGCGCGAACATTCCATCCCCGAGAGAGGAATTCACGAACGATGTAATGCCCCAAAAACCCCGTCGCCCCTGTGACTGCAATGAGCATCATTTTCCCCTTTGCGACCCGTGTGATGCACCATGAGGAGCGTATCGTAGAAGGGGCTGAACGTGAATTCGTATGTTCGAAATGCAAGAGATGCGATTCGCGAAATGCTGGAATGGGTGTTTCAACCGGCAGTCGGTCGATCGCAGGAATAGGCGAAATGACCTACCGCCCTGGCTCCTTGATCGTTGCCAGAGAACGCGCCCTACCTTCGAACACCGGAATTCGTAAACACCACACGGAAATGTGTCAGGCGCCGAGCGTCTCCTGAAGGCCGGCATTGATCTTCTCGGCGATCTCTCGCCAGCAAACGGTCTGCTCGAGGAATATATATCGCTGGAGACTCAGTACCGCGTTGAACTGATCGCCGAGTTCCAAGTATGAAAGTGCCAAGCTGAGCTGAGGTAATGCCCAGTCGGGTTCACGTTGCGTTGCGATCTTGAAGCAGCGGATGGCTTCTTCGTGATCGATGGAAAGCATGGCCAAAAGGCCGAGTGAATGAAACGCGTGACCGTCCGCAGGATCTAAGATCGTCGCGCGATCGAAATTCCAGCGTGCTTCTACCAGCATCCCTTTGTTGGCATAGGCGAGGCCGATACGGCGATAAAGCGGCGCGTTCTGTTCGTTGTAGCGTGAATAATCGAGGTAATCGTCGAGCATATCCTCGAGCTCTTCGCGCTCGCGAAAGCAAACACCCAAGCCGTTCAAGGAATGAAACAACAAGGGGGAGTCATTCATGACTTGCTGATAAAAGCGAGTCGACGTTTCATGTTCGCCGGAGTTGGCGTGGAACAGCCCGAGAAGTAATCGACGAATATTCTCGATGAATCCGGTCAGCTTCAGATCCTCGATCCAGCGAATCGCCATCACGAAATCGGTGCGATTGCCGTACAGAATCGAAAGCGCGATGGAGTTTAGCTCGGGAAGACAACCATCATCAAGCGATTGCCTGAAGTATTGGACAGCTTGGTTTTCCCGGTGAAAATCCACATGCAATCGACCCAGTTGGTGATTGAGGGTTGGTTGCTCAGCCGGTGTCAAATATCGAGCGACGAGACTCGCCCGCTCCTCTTCGAAGAGTGAATCATCCTTGAAGGCAATTCGAAGACTTCGATCAATTGTTCCGAGTTCCGGATTGATCTGCGTCGCGGCGTCAAAAGCGAGTTTCGCCTTCGGGAATGACCGCTGCTGAAGATTCAAAATGCTGAGAGTCTTGAGGAATCGCCAGGAATCAGGCGAACGATCGATCGCGCTTTCCAAAACCTCGATCGCGCGATCCCGGTCACCTTGCCGGCTATAAATGTATCCGAGATTGATGATCGCCTGCTCATTGAATGGATTTACATCCACGCTGCACTCGGCATGATGCGCCGCTTCGTTGATGTTACTTCCGTTACATAGGAAACCGAGCTCACGCCTGACTTCGGCGTACTCCGGATTAAGTTCGAGAGCGACCGTCATCAGTTTATAGGCTTCGTCGTTCCGCCCCATCAGCAGGCAGATACGGGCCAATCCGTAATGCAGATCAGGGAATCGCGGATGATGAATGATCGCATCCGTCAGAACCCGATACGCTTCGGGGTAATTTCCCTCCGCGAGTTTCAGCATCGTCAGACGGACAGACGCGTTTAGGTTCGAGGGATCGAGATCAATCGCTTGCTGGAGAGCGGATTCGGCCGCTGGATGATCCTGCTCCTTCAAACAGACGAGTGCCAGCAAGTAGTAGAGATCGTTTTGTTTTCTCGTTTCACAGGCTGTTTCAAGATGCCGGCGCGCTAAGCGGAGATCATCAAGTTTGAGGTATTGCTCGCTGATGAGCACGTGTGCTTCGACATAGCTTTTGTCGAGTGAGATCGCGTTCCGCGCGGCAGAGATTGCGGCGGAGCAGTCCCCGAGCCGTGCATGCAGAGTTGCCTCCGCTAGGAAGTTCTCGGCGTCATTGGGATCGATCGAATTGAGCCGTCGGCATACTTGCAGCGCGGCCCGCAACTCTCCCCGATCGGTTAAGACGCGAGTTTTCAGGCGGAGCGCAGAGACAAAATGAGGGTTGATCGCCAACGCGGAATCAAGTTCGTGCATCGCCTCATCGAAGCGACCTTGAACGATGTACTGCCTTGCCAATTGGAAACGAAGATCAGGCCAAGTCGGATTGGCCTCGACCTTATCCATCAGTTTCGCCGTCCAACGGGCATCACCCGTTCCAGCTAGCGCGACGAGTTCATCCTCGACGTCGTCGCGTTCTTCAATGAGGAGATTCTTTTGCTGCATCGTCGTTCACGACTTTCTTCGTCGGGCTTGGCCAATCACCGTTGATCGCTGATCGGCACGAACAACGGAAAATCGCGCCCCTTCGACGCCGATTGATTGAGACGAACCCCTTCTCTTGGAAAGTTTCCGCCGGCCCTCCACCCTTTGGCCCCTGGAAACTCTCCTTTTGAAGATCTCAAACCGGCTAGTGTCCTCGCTTCGTCAAAACTGTGAGCACTGTTGCCGCCATGATTCGCATGTCGAGAAACACGCCCATGTTGGCAAGATAGGTTACGTCATAAAGAAGCTTCCTTTGTGTCGAAGTGTGGTAATCACCCGTTACTTGAGCGAGTCCGGTAATCCCGGGCTTATGCAGGGTACGGAGGGAATACCAGGGAATCGTCTCTCGATAGATGTTTTGGAATTCCGGCCGCTCGGGACGCGGTCCGATGATGCTCATGTCTCCCCGAAGCACATTGAGAATCTGTGGGACCTCATCAATGCGAAGCATTCGCATGATGCGGCCGACTCGTGTCACTCGCGGATCATTCTTTTGAGCGAGCACGGCTCCGCTCTTCGCCTCGGCATCGACCACCATGCTTCGGAACTTGTAAATCCAGAACGGCTTATTTCGCTGCCCGAGCCGCAATTGACGATAAAACACCGGCCCCCGGCTATCTAACTTGATGATGATCGGCATGATCAGAAATATCGGCGACAGCACGACGAAACCAGCGGCAGCCGTCGCTCGATCGAGTGCGAATCGGAGCCAATGGCTGATCGGATTTTGATCGGAAGAGTAAACCTTGAGTAAAGGTACCTCTTGAACGAAAAGTAGATCGATGTCCTGCGCGACGACGAGCGGCACCTGTGCCCGAACGTAGATTTCCTTGATCGTAGGATAGTCGTCGAGCAGTTCAATGATTCGATCGGCGTACTGCGACTGATCCATCAAAACGATCAATGTATCCACCGGACGAGTCTTGAAAACTGTCCGAAGGTTCTTCGAGACGCCGCAGTGCTCGATTCCCAAATTGTCGAAATACTGGCCACTTCGAAAATCGTCAATGACGCCGATGATTTCGAATTCATCTGCGTGATCGCGCGCGAATCGCTGCAAAGCGCGAAGCGCGAACGTGTGTGCTCCTACGACGAGGGCTCGGCGTTTGCGATCCACCCGCCCGAACAGTTCCGGATAGAGAAGTCGTCCATACCAAAGGAACAGGGTGCTGATCACCGCGCTTACTACGAATGCTTTTCGTGCGGGAATTAACGTCGCCGAGAACAATGTGAGGGTGATGTAGCAGACGACGACCAGAACGTGCGCCATGGCGATCGCACGGAGAATTCGCAAGCCAGACCAATGTTTCGGAATCGCATAAACGTCAAAGAGGAATAACACAGGGATCAGAATCAAAAGGCAGACGCCCAGGATCGGAGTGAGTTCAAGGAAGCCAGGGCTTTGATACGCGGTCGCGAATGCTCTTTCGAGGATCGGCAGAATCTGGCATGAAATCAAAAATGCCAGCGTGTAGCCGAGTGCATCGAGAACAATGGGCGTGAACCAGTATCGGCGTTTGATCATTGGTAAAACAGCTCGTTTCTCGGCTCGAGAGCCTGAGGGACAAAGCGGGCCCCGTCGCCTTGCCATAGGGTTAAAACGTCACCCTATTGGCAGTAAACGGTTCGCTCCATGAAACTCGCTAAAAAAGTACCAACGGCGCATCCTGCTTGCCGCAAGACCTCGTGGGGTACTACACCACGTTCACCATTGGGGGAGTAAACGCGTGGAAGTTTCAGACGATCCATCGTCAAAAGATTGCTGGTTCGCAATCGGCCGTGACTAGCCCACACCTCCTCGACACGCGCGGCGTCGATTCGGATGTGTTTGACTACGGCCTCAATAATATAGTTCCAGGCGAAAGCAACTACCAACGAAAAAGCTGATTCCATCCTCATTTAAATGGCTTCATCTCTTCTTCGTCGATCGTTAACCAGTGACACTCCCATGACGCGAAGTTGAGCCGACCAGATTTGTGTGAAACAGCGAGCGATTCACCCGCAGTCGAACTCATCTCCCCCGCAAAGAATGGCTCACAGAAACGTGTGGTTGAAGTCACGGATCGAAAAAATCACACGCCATCTGATGCAATCTGATAGACACTTCACTGGATCGAAATGAGAACGATAGGCGAGTGATCTTCGAGGAGGATGGTATTACTTGGAATAGATCGACGTGTATCCGTGATCGTTCCAATAGTTGCGAAGTTTGATTTCAGGGTCAATTCAGATGCGCATCTCACTGGTGGAAGTGCGGGCAAGCCACTCATCCCATTGGCCATGATCGGTGGCATCCACCCCTTCTTTTGAGGCTTCCTCATGGAGAAAGTCTTGCAATTCCATGAGGAATTCACCGTCCATCAACTCAGGAAATCGGGGGAGGCCTTTATGAAGAGCACGATATACCAGCTTTAGATCTTCCAGAGTATGTGCTCCGGTGACCGCTTCGCCTCGTCGTACAAATCCCATGATGAACTCATCCTCGTGTCCATTGAATCTTTGAAATTGTACCGAACTGGTACTCAATTGACAAACGAGAACGGATTTCCCCTCAGGCCGAACAAAGTGGCTCGCTAGATAACCAACTCATCTACGAAGTTCTGAATCGGCGTGTCAAAGAGCCGAGTCGCGTCGGAGCAAAGGTCCGCGATTCGGCGAACCTTCTTTTGTGGATAGCGAGTCGCGAGATTCGCTTCGAACTTCTTCTGCAACAGTGGAATTCCCTCGCCTCGTCGTCGGCGATGTCCCACGGGATATTCGACCGCAACCTTGCGAGTCGAGGTGCCGTCCTTGAAGAAGACTTGAATCGCATTGCCGATCGACCGCTTATCGGGATCGAGGTAATCGATCGTGTATTGTTTGTCTTCGACGACTTCCATCTTTAAGCGGAGTCGATCGATTCGCGGATCATTCGCAGCGGAGTCCTCATAGTGCTCCGCCGTCAGTCCGCCATGAATCAAGCCGATAGCCACCATGTACTGGATGCAGTGGTCTCGATCGGCGGGGTTATGGAGAGGACCTTTCTTATCAATGATTCGAACTGCGGACTCTTGCGTCTCGATCTTGATTCGTTCGATTTCATCCAGCTTGTCGACGATGTCTGGAGAGAGAATGATCGCAGCTTCGACGGCAGTCTGAGCATGGAACTCGGCAGGATACGAAATCTTGAAGAGAACGTTCTCCATCACATAGCTGCCAAACTTTCGTGGCAGGGAGAAGCTCTTCCCCTTCATGACAACATCGTAGAAACCCCAGGTCGGAGCCGACAAAGCGGTCGGGTAACCCATTTCACCTCGTAGCGCCATCAAGGCATGACGCACCGCGCGGCTCGTTGCATCGCCGGCGGCCCACGACTTGCGAGAACCGGTATTCGGGAAGTGACGATAGGTTCGGAGCGCGCCCCCGTCGATCCAAGCATTCGATACCGCATTGATCACTTCGTCGCGAGTTCCCCCCAAGAGTGCGGTTGCGACGGCCGTCGAAGCGATACGCACGAGGATCACATGATCGAGTCCGACGCGATTGAATGCGTTCTCGATCGCGAAGACTCCCTGGATCTCGTGCGCTTGAATCGTTCGCGTCAGCACGTCTTTGACCGTGATCGGTCGCTTCCCCTGCGCCACGCGTTGCCGACTCGCATAGTCGGCGACGGACAGAATCGCGCCGAGATTGTCGGAAGGATGCCCCCACTCCGCGGCGAGCCAAGTATCGTTGTAATCAAGCCAGCGAATCATGCAGCCGATATTGAACGCCGCTTGCACCGGGTCGAGCTCGTACGAGGTTCCAGGAACTCGCGCCCCCCCATTCATGCTCGCGCCCGGAACCACCGGCCCCAGCAGCTTTGTGCATTCAGGAAACCGAAGTGCCAACAATCCGCAACCCAAGCTGTCCATCAGACAGTATCGCGCTGTTTGATAGGCCTCGTCGCTGTCGATCGTGCTGCCGAGCACGTAATCGGCGATGTCGACAAGAATCTGATCGGGATCGGGTCTATTGGTGGGAATGTGGCCGGCCATCTACGATGCTCCCTGGCTAGAAGGAGGTTGGAACATCACCAACCTCCACGTGATTCCTTCAAGAACGGAGAGACACGGGAAGAGTCTCCCGCGTTAACGTTTTCCAATCGGCACGAACTTCGAGAGCTCGGGCCCGTTGTAATCAGCGCTGGGCCGAATGAGTTTATTGTTCGCGCGTTGCTCAATGACATGCGCCGACCAACCCGTTACTCGGCTGATGACAAAGAGAGGCGTGAAGAGTTCCGTCGGCACGCCCAGGAAGTGGTACGCCGAGGCCGAGTAGAAGTCGAGATTCGGGAAGAGCTTCTTCTCGTCCCACATCAATTTCTCGATCCGCTCGGAGACCGGATAGAACCGCTTGTCCCCCGCTTCATCGCCAAGCTTCTTTGACCATCGCTTAATGATGTCGGACCGAGGATCCGAGATTCGATACACGCGGTGGCCGAATCCCATGATCTTTTCCTTGCGAACGAGCGCATCGCGAATTCCGGTCTCGGCTTCATCCGCCGTTTGGAATCGCTCGATCAGCGCCATCGCTTCCTCGTTTGCGCCACCGTGAAGCGGTCCGCGAAGCGTCCCGATTGCGGAAGTGATTGCGGAATAGAAGTCCGAGAGCGTCGAAGCGGTAATGCGCGCCGCGAATGTCGAGGCGTTAAACTCATGCTCCGCGTAGAGAATTAGCGAAACATCCATCGCGCGTTCGTGCAACTCCGACGGAGTCTTGCCGTGAAGCAAGTGGAGAAAGTGCCCAGCGATCGTGAGTTCTGGACTGTCTGCCTCGATTCGCTGCTTGTTGCGAGCGAAGTGGTACCAATAGAGAAGCATGCCGGGAAAGAGAGCGAGCAAACGATCCGCAACGTGCCGCTGATTGCTGAAACTTTCCTCCGGCTCGAGGCAACCGAGGGCCGAGCAGCCGGTGCGCAAAACATCCATCGGCGCGGTCGAGGCGGGGATCTGTTCAAGAATTGTCGCCAGCGGCTTGGGAAGCGTACGAAGCGACTTCAGTTTATTGCGATAGTGATCGAGTTCGGTCGCACTGGGTAAGCGACCTTCGAGCAAAAGATACGCAACTTCTTCGAATGATGCTTGCTCGGACAAGTCATCGACCGAGAAGCCGCGATAGGTCAGCCCGACCCCTTCTTTCCCGACGGTGGAGATCGAAGTTTCCCCCGCGACCACACCCGCCAAGCCGCCTGTCTTCTTCGCGTCAGCCATTAGTCCCCCGCGTTTGAAACAGCTCGTCCAGTTTCTGTTCGTACGCGTGATACCCGAGCACCTTGTAAAGTTCCTCACGCGTTTGCATGGTCGACAATGCGTCGGCCTGCGTCCCCTTCTCTCGAATCGTTCGATAGACGTTGAGCGCTGCTTGGCTCATCGCACGGAATGCCGAAAGCGGATAAAGAGCGAGCTTCACTCCCACCTCTCGCAATTGATCGAGTGTGAGAAGAGGTGTCTTGCCGAACTCAGTCAAATTCGCAAGCACGGGCACGCCGACTGCTTTCGTGAATCGCTTGTACTCCGACAGATCGGTCAGCGCCTCGGCAAAGATCATATCCGCGCCGGCTTCCACATATTGACAAGCTCGTTCAAGCGCCGGCTCGAGCCCCTCGACGGAATGAGCATCCGTCCGAGCCATCAACACGAACGTGGAATCGGTCTTTGCATCGACAGCGGCCTTGATGCGATCGACCATCTCGGCCGAGGAAACCAGTTCCTTACCCGGCCGATGCCCGCACCGCTTCGCCTGCACTTGATCTTCGATGTGGACGGCGGCCACCCCGGCTCGCGCCATCTCTTGAATGGTTCTGGCAATGGAAAATGCCCCGCCGAACCCGGTATCGATATCGACCAATAGCGGCAAATCGACCGCCGCCGTGATTCGCCGGCTATCCTCGACAACTTCAGAGAGAGTCGTCATCCCAAGGTCCGGCAGCCCAAACGAGGCGTTGGCCACCCCTGCCCCAGACAAATAGAGAGCGCGAAATCCAGCCCCTTTTGCCAGGAGCGCGGAATAAGCATTGATCGTGCCGACGACTTGAAGAGGATTCTCCGCGTCAACGGCGGCTCTGAATCGTGCTCCCGGCGACAATGCCACGCCAAACTCCTCGAGGATGTGCAGTTTCGAAGCGAATACTCTTCGCGCTTAGCATATGGCGATGCCGTGAATCCGTCTCGTCCTCCCGGTTTTCGAGATCGACCGGCCATTCAACCCTTTACGAAAGCCTGCAATCTGCCTCATTTTACTGCCGGACGTGCCGTCCAGAGGAACGCCCTAATCCTGGATTGCGTCTTGTGCTGATTCTGCTAATCTTTGGAACCTAAAGATGTCCTCACGGACGAGGTCCCCGCGCCGGCAAGGAGTGCTCGCGAATGTTCTCTTCTCTTCGAGTGGCTTTAGTACATGACTGGCTGACCGGCATGCGCGGCGGCGAGAAAGTCCTCGAAGTCTTCGCCGAGATGTTCCCGGACGCTCCAATCTACACCATGCTCCACAAGCCAGGTAGCGTCTCCAAAACGATAGAGTCACACGAGATACGAACATCCGCCTTGCAGCGAATACCGGGAGCGGTCAATCGTTACCGTCACTTTCTGCCGATCATGCCGCGCCTCGTCGAGCAGATGCGCGTCGAGCCGGTGGATCTCCTGCTCAGTTGCAGTTCCTGCGTCGCCAAAAGCATCCTTCCTCCTCCCGGCGCGACGAATGCCTCCTACATTCTTTCCCCCATGCGATACATTTATGACCGGTACGATGACTATTTCTCCCCGAGCAAAGCGGGTTTAGCAACCCGCGTCGCGATGCGATGCGTTCGTGGCTCGCTCCAGCGGTGGGACATTCGGACCGCTTCTCGCGTCGAGCACCTTTGCGGCATTTCGACGTTCATCGGAGACCGGATTCAGCGGCTTTACAACCGGGAGTGCTCGATTATTCATCCTCCCGTGGAGGCGAAGCGATTCGCTTCGGCCCGTCGTGAGCCGGAAGACTACTACGTCATGGTGACGGCGCTCGTTCCATACAAGAATGTGGAAATCGCCATCGAAGCGTTCCGACTACTCGATCGTCGACTCATCATTGCAGGCAGCGGGCCGATGGAAGCCCGCCTTCGCGCGATCGCTCCTCCAAACGTGACCATGCTCGGCTGGGTCGAGGACGAAGAGATTCCCGGCCTAGTCGCGGGAGCACGCGCCTTTTTGATGCCGAACGTCGAGGATTTTGGCATCGCCCCCGTGGAAGCGATGTCCGCAGGCCGTCCGGTGATTGCCTTTGGTCAGGGGGGCGTGCGCGACACGATCCGTGATCTCGATCGCTGGCGAGCGGGGCGGCTCACTTCACCTTTTGGTGGATCCGAGGCATCGATTCATCGCCTTCCGACCGGCCTCTTCTTTCACGAGATGACTCCCGAATCCCTCGCGGATGCGGTTCTTCGATTCGAAGCGGAGATGGATGTTTTTCAGCCCTCCGCGATCGCTGCCTGGGCCGAGGAGTTCAGCACGCCCAAATTCCGTCGCAAGATCGCATCGTGGGTCTCTGAAATGACCGGCGTCGTGCCGAAAACCATGGCGGCGTAGGATCGCGGCAAGATTTCTTCCTATAGTCGTTTACGGTCGACCGAGCGATATATCTGACGAACCCAATGCGTCCTTGGACAGATCGGCCTACAGCGTCGAGCGATTATTTATTTCTCAACTGGTCAATCGCTCAAGCGGGCCAACACGTGCCCGAAAAATTGCGAGGAAACTCGATGCCTACTCGTGCCGTCAAGCATCTTGTCCCCCAAAAAGGGACGACACTTTCTGTCTTGGGCGATCGATACGTCTTCAAATTGACGGGTGCCGATACGGGCGGGGCTTACTCCCTCTTCGAGTTCATGATTCCCCCCGGTCATGGATCGCCGCCGCATGTCCATCATCGTGAAGAGGAAGGATTCCACATCACCGAGGGAGAGTTGACGTTCTATATTGGCCATGAACGGACACGGGTCGTCGCGGGCCCCGGAGACTACATCAACGCGCCTCGCGACTTGCCCCACTTCTTTCGAAATGAAGGGATCGTGCCGACACGCGGAGCGATCATCATCGCCCCCGCCGGCCTTGAGAACTTCTTCGCTGCGTTCGGCACTCCCCTGCCGACTCCAGACAGCGACCCTGTTCCCCCGACGGCCGAACAGATCGCCAAGCTCAATGAAATCGCTCCGCAATATGGGCTAGAGATCCTCGGCCCACCCCCTTGGGTGGAAGGGTGAAGGAATTGGTGGTTTGAAGCGTCGCTCTCCTCGTGTCGGAAGAATCTTTATTGACCGCCACGCTTTCACGATCAATGGCCTGAATTCCGTGCTCTGCCACTGAGTGAATAATCATTTCTTTGTTGCCATCTAGCACTCAGCGACTTCTAGGTCTCTCGCTGTCAATGCAATCGACATCGTCGGTCACATTTTTCGACACATCATCCGCGAGCAGGTTCACAAACGCGCCGGTGCGGTAAGCGATGCGGATGACGCAGACTCTTTCGTCACTGCCCTCTCCGTCAAAGAACCGAGCAACTCTCTCCTTTCGCGCGTGAGGATTACCTTCGGGCATCCCATTTGCAATTGGAGAACGGCAACACTCGGGAATCCGCGTTTTTCCCACCTTCGATCGATTGCCTTCCCTGTTTTACTTCTACACGAAGGAGCATACCTTTGTCATCCAGGCTCTCATCTACCCGTTTCGCCTTCATGCTCGTCGCGACCTTCTCCGTCACCTCGACGGCAAACGCCGCCATCCTTCTCTCGGGCACGTCCTATTCACAAAACTTTAACAGCTACCGAGGGACAACAGCGACCATTCCAGAGGGGTGGGTGACCGCCGGGGATTTGGTCTTTTACAACGGTAGCCCGAATGACGGGAACGCGCAAAACGGCGTCTTCACCGCTGGCTCATCCCTCTACAACACGGCAAGCGGATGGTACGCCATGAACTCGGCCGCCAACCAAAACGACTACGCATTCGGTCTTCGTACGCAAACATCTTCAACCAGCTCGCTCACTGCTCAGTTCATTAACGAGACGGGAGGGACTCTTTCCGACTTCACGATCGACTGGGACTTCGAGCAATACAGCGAAGGTTTCGGCAACGGTCGGGTGAGTCTCTTATGGAGCACCGACGGCACTAACTTTTCCGCAGCCGGCCTAACGGGAGGCATCGTTCAGACGGGAGTCTTTGGCGCGTCCCCTCCCGTCGTCTATACGACGCCGAAGATCACGGACCTGACGGCATCGTTAGAGCACGATCTCGCCGCGGGTGATTCACTTTACATCCGCTTTCTTTGGAACTCCGCCAAGTCGGGGAATCAACCCCACATCGCCGTCGATAACTTTCAGATCACGGCTGTTCCTGAGAGTTCCACCATCATGCTTGTTTCCATCGCGGGCATAGTCGGTTGGTGCGCGCGTCGCCGCCTGGCGGGATGAAGAGAATAACGATATCCGTTCATGGGTGGGCTGTTGACCTTAACCCGATGACGAAATGTCGAGCCGGCGTGACCATCATCGAATTGCTCGTCGTGATGGTGGTCATCGGACTACTCATGTCGCTGCTGTTGCCAGCTTTGCATATCGTGCGTGAATCCGCGAGGCGAACGGAGTGCCAGAGCAACATGCGGCAGATTGGCCTCGCCTTTCAGCAACACGTGGCGGCCCTCGGGACACTTCCTCCGTCACGGACGGTGCAGGCCGTTCACTCCGGTTGGACCATTCACTTGCTTCCTTACTTGGAGCAAGTGAATGTCACGGATTGTTACAACTTCGATCTCGATTTCTGCGATCCCGTGAACGAGCCCGCGATTCAAACCAGGCTATCGGTCTTCGAATGCCCGTCGAACCCGAGTCCGGGACAGCAGATCGCCGTCGCCAAGCTCGGACAAAATCCGACCGACATCACTGGTGCGGCCGGCGATTACTTCGTCAATCATTTGCTGCACAACATGGGAATGCCGAACGGTATGGCACGACTCCCTGCCCTCATCATCGGCGTCTATCAGAATCCAGCGAACATCACGGATGGGCTTTCGCATACTACGCTCGTTCACGAGCAAACAGGGAGGCCGAGATACTACATCGGACGAAAACAGATCACGAATCAGGTTGTCCCTAATGCGGCATGGGGTGCATGGGGTTCGTATCAGCATTTCCAGTATCAGGGTTATGCGGCGGACGGCGTATCGCCCGGTTGGGACTGCTCGATCAACTGCAGTAACGGTGTCGGCATCTACAGCTTTCATCCGAGTGGCGCGAACACCCTTTTTTGTGACGGCCGCGTGCAGTTCCTGTCGCAATCGATCGACATCAGTGTCGTCTTCGCCCTCGCGACCCGCGACGGAGGGGAAGTCGTGGACGACACATCAACACCTTAGTCATTTCGTTAAAGGACCAACGTCGTGGAATCGATCGACCGTCCGCGCATCGCAAGAATGAGTCATGGCACTGTTGCGGTCATGCTCGCGTTGACCATGTCCGCTCTTGCACAGAGAGGGGATGAAAAGCCGGGCCCTGATGGAAATCAAGGTAATCTCGCACGGGTGTTGCAGAACATAACTGTGCAAAAAGAACTGGCATTGACGGAGGAACAAGTGACGAAGGCGCGGGCTGCCTCGATGGCGGTGCTTGAGAAGCATCGTCAGGATTTCGCCAAGGCTCTCGAGTCGGACAACAAGCGAGACGAGATCAGGAAGGTATTTCTCGCCGTCACGGATGAAACATTCGAAGCCTTAACGTCGATCTTGGACTCAAAGCAACTCGAGCGGCTCAAGCAAATCGAACTTCAATTTTTCGGCGCGCGCGCATTAGGACGGCCCAAAGTCATCGCAGCACTGAAGCCGACCGAAGAACAGAAAAAGGCGTTCGATGCGTTAGGAGACCGGTTCGGAGAAAAAATGCGGCTCGTCGCGACGGACTCCGCTTCATCACCTGCGGAAAAAGCAAAGAAGCGGTCCGCCGTGAATGATGAACTCGCGAAGGAGATCGCGAACATTCTCGACGAGAATCAGCAACGGGAATGGAGCAAACTGATTGGCGAACGATTCCGACCTTGAACCTCCAATGGCCAAAGCCAACAGGACGGCAAAAAACCAACTTCTCTAGATAACTACTGGACAATTGTTCTGTATATCGTTATTGTCTCTTCCTGTGTTGAATTTGACTATGCATCGGAGGAGAGATGATGACGATCGCGGAGCTGATTGTGCCTGAATTCGACCAGGAGATGGCTGGAACACGGAAAGTGATCGAACGGGTGCCGGAGGATAAGCTCGACTGGAAGGCTCACCCGAAGTCGAACACGATTGGCTGGGTTGCATCCCACCTGGTAGAGATCCCAGGTTGGGTCGAAGGGACGCTCACTTCAGAGTCGTGGGATATTCATCCTCCGGGAGGAGAGGCTTACACGACCCCACCCTTCACCAATCGCAAACAAGCTCTCGAACTCTTCGATGCGAATCAGGCTGCTGCTCGAAAGGCAATCGCGGCTACCAGCGATCAAGAGTTCGCGAAAGAATGGTCCCTTCTCATGCAAGGGAAGCCTCTTTTCACGATGACCAAGTATGCGGTCGTACGAAATATGGTCATCAATCATTCGATCCATCATCGCGGCATCTTGACCGTCTATCTTCGACTGAACGACATCTCCATCCCCGGACTGTATGGGCCTTCGGGGGACGAGTAACCATTCTTCATCCCTCCGTCGATCGCCTAAACGGAGGGATTTTGGGATGAATGGCAACGACGGACTGCCCCTGCCGATTGATCACGACACGGGCTCTGAATGAAAACGGAAGGTCGTCACGGTGAGGACTACTTCTTCTTCCCCTTCTTCTCCTTGAAGACTTCCTTGGGAGGCTTGGAGAAGCCGCGGCCGTCGGCTCGTTCGCCGTCGTCGATTTCCTTGTTCACCATGTAGAGATAGCTGTCGTAGTCACCACGATAGTTTGTCACTCGGCCGTCACGCACTTCAATGACGCAGGTCGCGACACGATGCATGAAGTGTCGATCGTGACTCGTGAAGACGACCGTTCCCTTATAGTCGATGAGCGCCTCGGCCAATGCCTCAACCGTGTCGACATCAAGGTGGTTACCCGGTTCGTCCATGACAAGGATATTGTGCTGGCTGAGGAGCAAACCGGCGAGACAGAGCCGGGCTCGCTCGCCTCCGGAGAGCACTTCAATCCTCTTCTTGACCGCGTCGCCTCGAAAGAGCATCGCGCCGGCGAGGTCGAGAATCCGCTGCATCTTGGTGCCGGGAGCAGCGACATACTCAAGCTGATCGAGCACCGTCCGCTTCTCTGGGAGACTTGTGTAAACGTGCTGCGCATAAATGCCGATGCTGCAGCCATGCCCCCATCGGGCGTCCCCCTTTTTCGGTTTAAGGGAGTCGACGATCGTACGAAGGAACGTCGTTTTTCCTTGGCCGTTGTCTCCGACAATGGCCGCACGCGAGCCATGATCGATCTCGACATCGATCCCGGTCGCGATGTCTCGTTCAGGATAGCCGATCGTCAAATCACGGCAGCGAAGCGCTGGTCCTTGACGAGGTTCCACCAAGGGGGCACGAATATTCGCCGTCGGTGCGTCGGATTCGATCTCGATGAGTTCCAGCCGTTCGAGTTGCTTGCTCTTCGATTTCGCCCGCGTCGCCGTGCTGGCTCGCGCCTTGTTCTTCGCGATGAACTCCTCGAGATGGCGGCGTTTCGCCATCACGGCCGCGTTCGTTCGTTCGTCGTGCATTCGGCGGTCTTCCTGATACTGCAGGAAGTCATCGACTTTGCCTGGGTACATGGTGAGCTTGCCGCGTGACAAGTCGAGCGTGTGCTCACACGTTGCATTGAGGAACGCGCGATCGTGAGAAACGATCAAGCAGGCCTCGCGATAATCGCGAAGAAAATGCTCGAGGAGAATTTGCGTTCGAAGATCGAGGAAGTTCGTCGGTTCGTCTAGCAGTAGCAGATTCGGTTCATGCAAAAGAAGAGCAGCAAGTTTGACACGCGTCTGCCATCCGCCGGAAAGCTTCGAAATGGGACCCTCGAGATAGGTTCCCTTCACCTCGAATTGACCGGCGACTTCACCGCACTTCCACTCCGGTTGATTGCTGTCGCGCATCAGGTATTGGATTGCCGACTCGCCGGGAAGAAAATCATCGTGCTGACGAAGATAGCCAATCTTTAGATTGGGATGACGGCTAATCTCTCCCTTGTCGAGCTCCTCATCCCCCATGATGATCTTGAGGAGCGTACTCTTGCCGGCCCCGTTTCGCCCAATGAATCCGAGCTTGATGTCGTCACGAATGGTTGCGTCCGCGCCGTCCAGCAAAACTTGATCGCCGTAACTCTTGTAGACGTTTTTGATCTGAAGTAATTCGCCCATGCTTGCTGAAATCCCACATCCGCTCGTTGATGATCTAATCCTTGGGTCCTGAACACCTTGGTCCGCCGAGTGACTATCGTCAGGAGAGGTCACACCCCGACAACAATCGTTGCCTGAGGTTGATCATCTCAAGTGAAGAAACTCGCTCGGGGACTTTATGCTGAGACGACGGCCAGCAGAAGTTGCCTTACGGCAGGAGTGAAGCCTTTCCCAACGACGAAGTATTATTACGTGAGGAACGAAATTTGTCAGGCCCGGTTTATGGTGCATTCGCCGATCGACTTTACGGACGCCAATGAGGCCACATCGCTCCCCAACCTGCAGTGAGATCAGTCAGTGGAAACTCGACTCGATCAGAAAGCCGGATCACGATGAGTTGCCGCACTCCCTTTCGCTTGGATCCGATAATCAGATACTTCCCATCCTTTGAAGGTGTCGGATGGTAGTGGAGCGTTCCTTCGGCCGATTGGGTAATCTGTTCCGAGTTCCCATCGAGTGTTGTTTGAAAAAGTTCAACGTTCGACCCGACTTTCGCGGTAAAGAAGACCGATTTGCCGTCCGCAGACCAGACGGGAATGTCGCTGGAACCGTTATGAAAATCCGGCACGTCGAGGAACGCGATCCAACCTTGGTAGCCTTTGATATCAGCCAACTTCTTCAAACCAGTCCCGTCTCGTTTCACCACATAGGGATTGCTGTGTTGATGTTCGCCGCTGACAAAGAGAAGCCACGTGCCGTCTGACGACCACTGCGGGCCAAAATTAAACGGATTGCCTGTCTGGATATGCCGCTTTTCAGAACCATCCTTGTTGGCAATGTAGATTTGATAGTTTTCGTGAAAGCTAATGAGCGCTCCATCCGGGGAAGCACTGTAGCCATAAGTGAACCCGGCATCTTTGCCAGACAGATCCTTTTTGTTTCGACCGTCGAGATCCATCACGTAGGGCTTCGAGATCCCATTGATCAGTGGTGTGAATCCAAGAGTCTTGCCGCCTGGCATGAAGAAGAGTCCACCGTTATAGTTACTCACCCGCTCGACCGCTGTCAGGTTCACCACCCTGCCTGATTTCATGTCCACCAGGCAAGAATCGAGCATCCACTTGCCTGGTTCCATGCGAAAGGTTTTGTGTTCCTCTTCCCATTTCGCGTTCTCTGGATCTTGCCATCCGCGCCCCACGATCGCTTGCTGGCCATCCGGCGACCATCCGACGAACTGTGTCCAAGTGTCGGGTCCATCAACGAGTTCCTCCGCAATGGCGCGGCTTCCCGATCCGTCCCCATTAATCAATCGAGCGCGCATGGTCGAGATGTTGGGATGCCGACCGCCTGGCAGGTTCGTTTGGAATTGGGTGAAGCCAATCGTTCGTTTGGCGAGTTCTGGATCATCGGCGTGAATAGACTGTTGACCGAAAATTGAAACGATCACGGCCAACGCGATAGCACGTAACGGATGAGATTGACCTGAAACGTAACTTCGTCGGTGTTTCCGTTGGCATTCGAAAGCAGACATGGATCACCTTGCATTGAACGTAGATGAGGCAAATCGACATTGTTTGACGCCGGTGCCGTATCGAACCACTATCTTAATGTTCGTAGCGAACTTCCATTATCTTTTGAGGCAACCGTGTCGAAGCCCAAAACCAAAGAAGATCATGACGCTGAGAAAAGACTCGCCGCCGAGTTCGTGGTCCGCTGGGTTGCGGACGGGATGCACGTTGGGCTCGGCAGCGGAAGCACGGCCGCCTACTTCATCGAATCTCTCGGAAAACGGATGAAAGAAGAGAACCTGCGCATCACCGGCATTGCAACGTCGAAAGCGAGCGAAGCCCTAGCGCGTGTGGCGGGCATTCCTGTGATCGAGCCATTTCGCGGACTTCACATTGACGTGGCGATTGACGGCGCGGATGAGATCGATCCCTCCTTGACCCTGATCAAAGGAGGAGGAGGCGCTCTTTTGCGAGAAAAGGTCATCGCGAACAACGCGAGCCATTTCTTGGTGATTGCCGATTCATCGAAATGGGTCACCGACCTCGGAAAGTTCCCACTTCCCATTGAGGTCGTTCCGTTCGCGGTCCCGCTCGCCATGGACTACCTAGTGCAAATCGGGGGAAATCCAGTCATTCGGCGTGCGAAATTGAGTGACGACATTCCCGCAATGACGGATCAGGGGAATCATCTCATAGACTGCCATTTCCTGACCATCACCGATCCGGTGGCGATGTCGCGATCACTTCTCGATATCCCAGGAGTAGTTGATCATGGATTGTTCATTGGACTCGCCACGGTCGCCATCATTGCCAGCGCCGAAAAGGTAGTTGCCATCTTACCGGACCAGAAACCAATGCCGGCCGATCAATTCAGTCTCATTTGAACACGAGCGATCAGCGCCGACATATTCGTCGCGTGATTCAGACGGATGTCTTCTTCTTACTCAGCATCCATCCATTTCATGATTCTCGCCCAAGAAACGGACTTGGCTAGCCTTTCGGCTAGCCAAGCGTTTGTTCTACTTGACGGAATCCGTCAGCGAAACTTATGCAGAGCGACGGCGGCGAGCGATGACGCCGAGGCCGACAACCGAAGCTCCGATGAGAGCGATCGAGCTGACCTCAGGAACGCTGACCGTGGTGCTGCCGGTGATCGTGATCGTCGTCGGGAGGGTCAAGCTGCCCGAGATGATCGTCGTGGCGATATTGAAGCCATTGTAGTTGATGAAGGTTTCAGCACCGTCGGTGTCGATGTTGCTGAAGCCCGTCTGACCTGGATTAGGAACACCACCCAGCACGTTGTAGCCGTTGTGCGACTGAGTGTCGGTGTCGGTGCCGGTCTGATCAGCATCCGCACGGCCCGGAATCGGGGAGGTCAAACCAGAGAAATCCTGGGAGACCGGATCTTTCACGAAATCGAGGCTCGTGTTGACCGACTGTCCGAGAACCGAACCAACGAGGCTGATCGAACCAGCATTGATTGACAAAGTTCCCGTCGTGGCACTGGTAATGCTGAAATTATTGTTCGTGACCTGGATCGGACCGCCCGTGAAGGTGAAGCCGACGCCGTTTCCGGTCGCAACTACCGAACCCAGGAAGCCGAGCGAAATGTTGTAGGAGAAGTTCGTCAGAGTGATCTCACCGCCAGCGAAGTACATCGGGCCGGTGCCGGTCGCATCGAGGTTTTTGTCGATGAGCAAAAAGGAACCAGCTACGGCGGCGGTGTTCGGAATAACCGCAGTCGCGAGTCCTGCGAGATTGATCGCGAGTCCGAGGTTGGTCGCCGACGGAGTGATCATGCCCTGTCCGGTGGGCAGATTCGTTCCGGTCACGTATTCGGTGTAGATTTCAGCCTTGGCGGTGGTAGCCGAAAGGATGGTGGCGAAAGCCGCAGCAATTGCACCAAAGCGAATTCGATTGAGCATGAAAACCTCCTCAGGTGAGATAGAACCGATGACTGAACAACCAGGGTGGGTTAACGCTTAAAAGGCTTGAAGAAGCTAAAAGCAAAACCGCTTGTTGGTAGGTAAACCCCGGAATGATTTTCCGCAGCACGGGTGTGAGTATAAATTGCCGCAGAAAATATGGAAGAGAAATCTGGGGAATTTTTGCAACGTAGGCGTTTTTCTTATTTTGACGCCTCAGACAGCCCAAGCCTCCCATTTGTCCGTTCGCGCATCTTTCGATCGAAAACCCTGCATTTTATCAGGGATTCGCAGAGCATCAGATCTCCATCTCGACTTCCTCGACCTGCCCCGTCCTGCCGGCAAATGGATTGTTGCGGCGGAAATATTGCATCAAAAAAAGGCCAAGCTCGAAAAGGAAGTAGAGCGGCACCCCGAGAAAAAGCATCGTGATCGGGTCGCCGCCGGGTGTCACTACCGCCGAAATCACCGCGAGGACTAGAATCGCCATTCGTCGCTGGCTCGCCATCCATTCGTGAGTAATGATTCCGACCCGCTCCAAAAGAAGCATGAAGAGAGGTAGCTGAAAGCCGATCCCGAAGATCAGCATCAAAACCACGGAAAAACCGACCCATTCGTTGAGACGAATATCCGATTCAATGTCCAACCAGTCATTGGTGACGAAAAAGAAATCAAGCATTCGCGGGAAGGCGAGGAAATAGCAGGTTAGAACGCCAAGCACGAACAAGGCGACGCTAAATGGAAGTGACAACATCACGAAGCGGCGCTCATGAGCGTAAAGCCCGACCGCGATGAAGGAATAAATCTGGTAGAAAACCCAGGGACTGGCAAGCAAAACAGACGCCCCAAGGACTGCTTTGAAATAGATGACGAAGCCTTCCTGGACGGAGAATGTCTTTACGCTCCATTTTCCGTCGATATCCGCTATGGGCTCGGCAATCGCAGCCACGACTTTTCCGACAGGAGCGTGGACCGATAGGGTGATCCCTTCTTCGATTTGTTTCGGGGGGGTGATGCCCAGTTTTTCCGCGATCTTGGTCAAATCACCGGGGGAAAGCGTCGCTTCGAGGTCAACCTTGGTTCGCTGGTCCGCGGCAAGTTCCTGTTGAGCTTTCTCAAAAGCGTTGGCACGGGTCTCGATTCTCTTTCTCTGCCACGGCTCATAGCGGCGTTCGACCGGATCCTTGATAATGGCGACGACGGTGTTCCCGAAATACGCCGTGATGAATAAGGCCGCCACCACTCCGTAAAGAGCGCGGAACAAGTGAATTCGGAGCTCTTCCAAGTGCTCGCCGAACGACATCGTTCTGTCACGAAATTGGTCTTCCGCCGCCAAATGCTGGCTCCCGTGCGATGAAACACCATCCCCCTCGTTCCGTCATTAGTATGACGCACAGCGGTTCGTCGCCGAATTACGTTCCTGGGAAGTGCCACTTCCGTCCGCAAACTCAGCCGGCCAACCCTCGCCAGGCGCCCTGATCCACACCACTGGCAATTTCGGCTTTATCCATTTGCAAAACCCAATCCGGCTGGCCGTTACTTTCGCGCGAGGAATTCTGACAGCCCGCAAGTTCGTCAAACCGCAATCTGCCGGGGCATGGTAGGTTTCGGGGAGAGTAAAGAATCCAGAGGTCATTCCCATGAACCGGGCATCGAGCGTACGAAACGGAGTCCGTCGAGGGATGATCTCGATGCTCGCCGCCCTCCTTCTGATTTCCGGCAACGCTTGTCAAAGCATGCAGGATGGCGCTCGCCAGGTAGGAGTCGGAGCTCGCGACCTCGGAAATAAGATGTCCGCTCCGTTCAAGAAGGGGCGTTCGAACCCAGATTTCGGGAATCGATCCCCCGCCGCCGCCGGCGATCAAGATCCTTTCCTCCCTCCTCCCAGCAAGCAGGACGAAGAAAAGTCCACCAGCATGATGTTGCCACCGCGGCCACTGAATGTCGTGACTCTCGGCAACCCAACATCGTTGCCCACCTCTAACGTCCGTCTTGCATCGAAGCCTCCGATTCGCTGAAAGCACGCGAGTTCGCGACGTGACACGCTCGCGATCGATTGACAGCAACTGCGTTTTCACGCGAATGAAATCATTCTCTCAGGTTGCGAACGTAGTCAGCCCCATCGGAAACTGCTTGACAACTCCCCTCTGAACATAGGAAGCTCTTTCAGGGCCGGAAGTTGCGTGGATGGCCCCCTTTCATTTCCGTCAATTCTGACGATCAGCGTACGGTTCGTTGGGGCCCTATGATGCATGGACTGTGGTTATCTTTTGCCTGCGCGATGACATGGATGGCTGATGCTCCCACTGGTGGACCGGCTCCTGTCAGCTATTCGAAAGAAATCAAACCGATCCTTCAGCGGCACTGTCAAGGGTGCCACCAACCGGCGAAAAAGGGTGGGGGCTTGCTCCTCACCGGCTATGCTCCGCTCGCAAAGGGAGGTGAATCAGGACCTGGTTTCATCGCCAGCAAGCCGGACGAAAGCCAGTTGGTCAAATCACTTCTAGGAAGTGACGCGGAACTGATGCCGAAGGGAGGCAAGCCGCTACCGACAGATCAAATCGAGCTCGTCAAGCGATGGATCGCCGAGGGGGCGAAGGACGATTCTCCCGCCGAGGCAGCCGACCCCATCGATGCAGAGCATCCGCCGATCTACGAGGGTGTTCCGCTCATCTCGGCCCTCGCTTTCTCTCGCGACGGCTCCACGCTAGCGGTCAGTGGCTATCGCGAAATCCTCCTTCACGCGGCGGACGGATCTCAACTCAAGCATCGGCTCATTGGCATGTCTCAGCGGATCGAGGACTTGGCTTACTCGCCGGACGGGACGAAGTTAGCAGCCAGCGGTGGCTCACCCGGCCGATTCGGAGAGATTCAAGTTTGGAACGTCGCCGATAACTCGCTGCTCCTTTCAGAGCAGATATCGATCGATACCCTCTTCGGAGTTTCCTGGAGCAGCGATGGCAAACTCATCGCTTTTGGCTGTCCTGACAACAGTGCCCGATCCATCAATGCGGAAAGTGGTCAACAGACTCTCAAGTTCGATCACCATACAGACTGGGTAATCGGAACGACTTATTCGATTGACGACAAGCACATGGTGACGGTGAGTCGTGATCGAGCGGTCAAGCTGACGCAAACCGATTCTGGAGCATTCATCGATAACGTGACCAGTATCACTCCCGGCGCACTCACGGGAGGACTTGAGGCAATTGATCGCCATCCAACGAAGAATGAAATCGCGGTCGGCGGAGTCGATCCGGTGCCGAAGCTGTACCGGATCTTTCGTGAGAAGGCCCGCGTGATCGGCGACGACTTCAACTTGATCCGCGCCTTCCCAGCCATGAACGGCGCGATTCGAGATGTCGAGATCAGCCGCGACGGAAAGTTCCTTGCCGTGGCAGGCGGGACGGAAGCACGAGTCTACGAGATCGAATCAGGCAAGACTCTTTCAACGATTCCGTTCCAAGGCCAAGTCTACGCGATTGCGATTCATCCCTCGTCCGAGACGTTCGCGGCCGGCGGTTATGATGGAGTCGTCAAGATTGCGAAATTGGCGTCGGGCGAAATCATCAAAGAGTTCGTTCCTGTCCCTCTTGCTCCCGGTGTCGCCGCTCAGTGAATGGATTGACGGGCAAGTACGTCGAATAGGTGTGAATTAGGAATCGAGTTGTCATGACCAGCGACTTGTTATTGATCCGAACCCGCTTGAGGCCGCATGTGGCCTTTTCATCGATGACCACGCGATGGGCCGTCTTAGCACTGCTCCTCGCCGTTTCCCTCGCGCATGCCGCGCCTCAACTCGATGCCATGCACCCGATCGGCTTTCAGCGGGGGAAAAAGGTCACACTCAACCTGGTCGGCAACGGGCTAGGTGGCGACATTGAGATTATTTCCTCGATTCCCGGCTCCTCTCAATTGAAACCTGTCGACATGGTCGAAGGAAAGCCCGCCTATTCCATCGATCAACGACGAGATGTCGAGATCGATATCGCGGCGGATACGCCGGTGGGACTCTATCCGATACGCGTCCGAACGGCCGATGGAATCTCGAATCAGCTCCTCTTCTCGGTCGGTTCCCTTCCTGACATCGGGGAGGCAGAACCGAACAACCTGATCGAACAGGCACAAGTTGTTCCACTCGGGACGTCGATCATCGGAAGCGTGAATCCCGCAGACCGGGATCTTTACAAGTTGTCCCTTCCCGCCGGAACACGGCTGGTCGCCGAGATCGAAGCGGGTCGACTTGGCTTGCCGATGGATTCCGCACTCTCGGTGCTTGATAGTCGCGGTAAGGAACTCGCCAGTTCCGATGATGCTCCTGGGCTGGGGAGTGACAGTCGAGTCGACGTCACACTTGCTCATGCCGGTGACTATTTCGTCTCCGTCAACGATGTGAATTTCTCTCGAGGATCGGCGTATCGATTGAAGATAGGAAGCTTCGACTACGCGGACGGCATCTTCCCCTTAGGAGGACCAAAGTCGCCCGAGAATAAAATCTGGTCCTGGACGAGATCGGAATCATCCTCTCAACCGATGCAATTCTCGACGGAACAAGCGGATCGTTATGCCGTCGTCCAGCCGATGGGAGACTCATCTCCCACCCTCCCCTTCCGATTCGTGGTTTCCTCCGGCCCCGAGGTGATCGAGGCGCCTGGCTCCACGATTGATTTGAAGGTTGGAGAAACCATCAACGGTCGTCTCGACAAGCCTGGTGAAAAGGACGTTTTCAAAGTTCACTTTTCCCCAAATGAAGAACGGGTCCGGTTCCGACTCACCGCGCTTTCTCTTGGCTCTCCGTTGCTTGGGGTGCTGTCATTGAAAGACGTGGCTGGAGCAACAGTTGCCACGAGCCAAAATCCTAAGGACCCAGAGATTGCGTTCAACAAGCCAGCCACCCCGGCAGCCGCGGATTACACGGTTGAAGTAAGCGATATCGGCGGTCGCGGCGGGCTTGGATTCGCTTACCGACTCTCGGCCGAGGGGGAGTCGACAGGGTTTTCTCTTCGAGCCGACCTCCCAGTGGTCAATATCCCCGCGAATTCATTCGAATACGTCCCGATCAAGGTTGATCGCCGAGGATACGCGGGCCCCATTCAAGTCTTCGTTCCCGAAAGCGTCCAAGGGATCATCGCCGAGGGGGGATCGATCGGCCAGGATCAAACGGACGGCTACATCCTCTTGTCTGCCGCGCCCAATACATCGCCGAGACGAATCAAGCTCGAGCTGTGGGGGCGTGGGGGCTCCCCTGCCCGTCCTATCGACCGAAAGGTAAGGGGAATCGGTGATCGAACTCCTTCGGTCGTCGACCCTCGTTATTTAGACCCGATGCCCGCCGCACTGTGTCAGGCCAAGCCGCTCGGGATCACCGTCGCTGGCCAAGATGTTCGTGTAGCGCATGGATCGAACGCGAATGTGAATGTCACAATTCAGCGGGGCGCAGGAGTGACGGAAGAGGTGCGAATCGTTCCTCGCGTCCGGACACCCAGCTATCCAGATGGGCTTGAAGTAACGATTCCCAAAGACAAATCGGACGGAGTGATCACATTTCCCGGCAATGTGGAGCGAGGCCTCAGCCGTGGAATTGTGGTATTCGAGGCCATCACGAATGTAGCGGGGCGTGAAGTTCGCGTCACCCTTCCTCCGATTACCGTGGAAGTGGTTCGACCCTTCGCGGTGGAAGTTCCCGAGCAGCAGGCTTCCATTCCCCCTACCGGCGAACACCCTCTTGCAGTCATCGTGCGGCGCGAGGGAACTTTCAAGGATGAAGTTCGGGTTCGTGTGGATGATCTGCCGAAGGGAATCGTCGCAGAGCCTCTAACGATTGCTGAAGGAGTTGTCTCAGGAAACATCCAAATCAAGGCTGCGGAAGCCGTACCGGGCGAGTACACTATCAAATTGGTGGCGGCGACCGATGTTTCAGGACGTAAGCAGACTAAAGATTACGAGCTACCACCACAGCCGATTCGTCTGACGGTGACGTCCCCTCCGAAGGAGGAGAAGAAGCAGTAATGAATCCTCGGCATTCGGTGATCTACCATTTTCAGGCTCGATCGGAGCTCAATGATATGCAGTGGTTGTTTAATCGAATCGGCTGTTATGCCCTTCTACTCCCGTTCCTCTCAGCACCTGTTTGCCTTGCTGAAACGGCAGTTCCTGTTGCTCCTGCTGCCACCGCCGAGGAGAAGGCCTACGCCGGTCCAATCACCGAGCTACGCCTCGAACC
>JAIEPU010000106.1 GCA_019748235.1 bacterium | reverse complement strand
TTGTCGACGGCGGCGGTACACCAAGTCGTCCAGCCACGCTTTGATCCGCCCGCGACGACGAATTGATTGACCGTGACTTTTCCACCCTTGTCGCTCGCCATGAATTCCTGAATGGCATCCATCGCGCGAACAGCGCTTTTCACCATGGGAAGACGCGCGGGCCAAGTTTCATCCCCTGTTTTGAGGAACTGGTCCCATGTGTATCCGATGAGGTCGTCTTCTTTGCGCGGGGTGTTGTCTTGATGAAAGATGAGTGCTTGGTTCGGGACCATTTTAAGCTCAGCCACCACGCTCTTCGTCGACTTTGCAATCGCGATCGTGCGAGCGTCTGGGGCCTTGGGAGGATCGCTGTCATTGGCTCCGCCGACGATGAAAAGAAAGCCGATCTTTGATTCGACTTCATTCGGCTTCAGAATCGTGAGCCAATGCTTCCAGACCGGGCGATCCACCTCTTTCTCGGTCCGCCATGTTTGCGAAGTGAGTTCGAGAACGAACTGCGTTCCGCCTTCCACCGGCGTTTCGCTGACAACTTTCCACGCGTAGGTGGGATCTTCCTTTTTGACATAACGATCGAGCGCCGTTTCCGCTCCTCGTGACAGGGGAGCGAACGAGAGCGCTAAGACAAGAATCGCGAACGATCCTCGCCAGTAGTTACCACCGAATTGCATGTCGCACCTTTCCCGCAGTAAAGGATCTTGAAATTGTGAGATCCAGGTTAGCAGAAGAATGGAGGAGAAGGAAGGATTGAGAGAGAAGGGATGGAGAATGGACTCGGCTATTTACGGAACGAGGTATAGCCGAGTCCGTCAGTCGGTAGACGACTAGCCCTGCAAGTGGGCTTCGATGAACCAAAGGTTTTTGTCGAGCTCTCGAGAGAGCTGGGTGAAGAGATCGGCTGTCGTGGCATCTCCCGCGTCATCGGCCTTATCGATCGCAGCACGCGTGCTGTTGGCTACCGCGGCGAAACGTGCGGCAACGGCCTCGACATGAGACCGGCCGTCGACAGCATCCACCGGATATTCCTTCAGAGAAGAGTTATCGGCCGCCATGCGAGCCGTGCCGAGAGCAACTCCTCCCAGCGAGGTCGCACGCTCGGCAATGGTATCAACAAACTCCAATACGCCGCCAGCGAGCGAGTCGAACAACAAATGAAGCTGGTAGAAGTCAGTCCCTTTCACATTCCAGTGTGCCTGTTTGGTTTGGCTGTAGAGGTCGAACGTGTCCGCGAGCTGCTGATTGAGCAGATCGATCATTTGCTGGCGGACCTCTGGACTCAGATCATTCTTCGTTGCGAACGGAGGGGATTTCGTCTTCGTCGTGGCCATGTAACTGACTCCTTATTTCTACCCTTCGATTTTCCGGTTGTTGACAGAGTTCCGCTGGTTGGCAAACTTTATCACCCTGCACCAGTGTAGTTCAGCATACGACCGAAGCTCGCGGTGTGCCAAATATGGAATTTCAACCCGCTCTGTTTTGATCCCGCGCAAATGCATCAATTGGATCGGATACTTGGGTTTTCGAGACATCAATGTTTTGCGAGTCGAAATCGGAGGGTGAATGAAAGTTATCAAGCCCAGAAATCGCGGTTGATTTTAGTACGCCAGAGCGAGCTGCATGAAGCCCATGGCCAGGGTATTGACGCTTCCCACGATGGGGCTGTAAATATCCTTGAAGCCGGGACCGGGGATCAGGCCGCCGACCCCCGCGGTCACGATGACGTTATTACTCAGCAGCGGACGATATTCCGCTCCTACGCTTACGTCGTAGCCGATCTGGCGGCTGATGTTCGCCTGAAAGAGATACTGTTCCAAAACAGCGGTCTTATCGAACCAGAGGAAGTTGTTGTTTTGAATGATGCGGAACTTTGGCGTGAGTTCAAAGTCCATCCCGACGTTGACGAGCCAGAGGCCGGGATTGACGAAGTTGGTTTGCCCCATGAATTTGCTGGACCTGAGATCCGGGACGAGACTGTTCGACTGAACGAGATTGACACCTCCAAGCCGAATGGCCTCTCGTTGCCAATAGCTGAATTGCCCGCCGGCAAAGTTCGGATTGTCGAAGATAGTATCGAATCCGGTCGCGTGCCCATTGTTGATATTGCCGTCACCCGATGCATAAAAGCCTGACGCGCGAAAGCGTACCCAATCGCGATCGTAGGAGAGTTCGAGCGCGCCCATTTGCGCGTTGACATCGACGGAACGACCAGCGAGTGGATTCAGTGTGTCGTGTCCAACGACTTCATAGAAGGCGTGCGTGATGTTGAATCGATCAATGTGGCCGTTCCCCGTCCAACCAAAATAGACCGACTCGACTCGGTGCGGGCCATAGACGCCGACGGGGTCAGGTCGGGCAAGAACATCATCTCGGTCGTACTTAAAGCTCGGCATGTCGTTATTGTAATGGACGCTCCATTGCGATGTGTATCCGGGCCAAATGAAGTCTTGAATGTAATAGTTCGCGATGATCGTGTTTTGATGGCGATCGCGGAAAGTGTTCAGGCCGTTGTTAATGTCCTTGTCGGTCTGATCGAAGAAGATCAGATTGTATTGATGACGGTTAGCCCTGAGGTTACCGAAGAGCCGTACGGAGCGATTGGTGTCGGCAAAGATAAAGCCGCGAAAATCGCTGTTGAAGAACTGCGAACCACCACGAACGCTCATAAAGTCGTAGTCGGGACTGAGATCGAGAAGCTTGGTCTCGATGAACCACTCGTTGAGCGACAACCAAGTTTGCGTCCGAGTCGAACCGTCGAGCACATCAGGATTGACGACCGCCAGTTCGTTCGTGGCGAGGTGATTGACGTTGAACACGGGAGCGATTCGAATCTGCCAATCGAGCGGCTTGAATGAGGTATCGCCGTGAAAGACATCCACCTGCACGCGAAAGAAGTTCGTGTAAAAGAACTGATTTGGATTCTGGAAGAAGTCCTGCTCACCAGGGCGAACGGTGCTTTCAAAGGGGGTGGTCGCCGTGGGGACTTGTCGCCCTTCAAAGTTTTGAATGTCCGCGACCGCGATGTTCAAAAACGTGTTTTGTCCGATGATCGGGTAATCCGCCTTGAGCACGTTCTGGTTGAACGGGTCCCAAATGTTACCGAGCATGTAGGGATAGTCAGTGACGATGGGATGCCCTTGGCCATAGCGATCCCAAGAGGGGAAGCCGAGCCGCCAACGATCCTCCACCGGAATGAAGTGGCTGTTCTCCTCGACGAACTCGGGGCGAATGCTTGACGGTCCGGTAAAACCGAGAGGTGGATCAACCGGTGTGCGTAGGAGCGGAAACGGACCCTCCTCGATCTGGAGCGATTGAGCCGCTTCCTCATTCATTTCGAGTGTTTGCGGATCCACCAGAGGAGGAAAGGGGCGAGCGGGAGCCGGCTCGTTGTTTTCAACCGGTGTTTCGTCGTCCACTTCGACGACGGGAAGCGGTTTTTCATCACCACGAATCGACGAATTCCAGGAAGCGCAGCACGAGACCACGAGCGCGATGATCAGAATCGGTCGTGATCGGGCGAGCATTCCGTCGGCAATCCCGTCCATACATCGTCGATCGATAACACCCCATATTGTTGATCGGTAGGAAAGATAACGATCTTGAGAATTATGCCAGTTGTGCGGATTAAACAGACTAGGAGGATTAGGGTGACCTGACGGTGGGGATCGCTAGACTGTATTAATCCCCCAAATTAGCAGATTAGAGGCAACGCATTTCATCGCCGCTTTTCTTCACGGACAACATTAAGGAACTCCTGGCCGCTCATTCGGTGGGCGGCATCATGCGGACAAGCATACACGCAGTTAGGTTGATCGTTCCGACCGACGACATTTTTGCAGGTATCGCAGGTGGTCGCTTTTCGTTGAACGATCGGCTTTTGCAAATGCTTTCCAATTCCCTTCTGCGGGGTCGTGATGGTGTGCATATTGATGTTGCCGTAGGGGCAGTTATTCGCGCACAGCCCGCAGCCAATGCACCAGTCTTCAATCACGATGTCGAGCGATTCGGTACGGTGAATTGAGTTGACCGGGCATCCCACCATGCAGACCGGATCTTGGCAACTGCGGCACGAACTAGCGACGAGATATTTGTCGTAACGAAGGCCTTCGCGAATCAGTCGGGTCACTCCCTCATGCGAATCGGAGCATGCTTTGGTGCACTCGTCGCAGCGCGTGCAGCTCTTCAAGTCGATGACGAGAAGATACTGAGCGTTTTGCAATCCTTGATCGAGGAATTCGCCTACCGAATTTGTGTTGGTGAATAGATCTTGCTCTTCACGTTGTTTGATCCGGCGTTTCGCTTCGAGCTTGATTTGCGATGCTACTTCGGGGAACTGCTCGCATAACCTGCGGAAATGCCGACCTTGAATTTTGACGAGTTCCAAGTGATCAACGGCACTGCAATCGGCCGTCCGTCTGCCCGGTTGGAATGAGGGAGGGAAATTGAATCCTTCCAAGAACGATGAATGGGGATCGGCCGTGAGTGCGGCGATCTCGCCAAAGTATCCGCCCGGCCCGATGTAATCTCGGACGACGGCCTCGCCGCTTGGTCCCCGCTGCGACACGCGTACGTACCCGACCCGAACGATGTAGAAGTCGTCGGAGGGATCGTTCTGTTTGAAGATGAGTTGCCCAGGGTCGACGCGGACCAGATCAAGTCTGGGCTGAAGCCAATCCGTCAGCTTTTTGAAGCGTGCTTCATCTCCCCGTACATTCTGGAAGAGATCTAGCTTACTTAGCACGGTAGGAAAGGTCCGCTTTCGGTAGAGATCGTCCAATATCTCTCGTGAGGCCTTGTTGCGATAGAGAACGTAAAGAATGTTGCGCATGATCTCGATGAGTTCAGCGCCATCTTCCTTCGCAATGACGGTGGCCGACCTTGGATAGAGATTGAGGCAAGTCATCTCGCCGATGATGATGTCCTTGGGGCCTCGTTCGGCGACGACGACGCGGTCGTCTTGAATGTTCATCGCATAAGTGCTGTCCAAACTGATGTTACTGTAGCTTTCCGATCCGAGCGATAAGTCAGCAGAGGAGAGGCTGCTGACGTAGCTCGAGAGTCCGGCGAGAAGGCCGGGCTTCTTTTGCTTCTCGACATGACCGATCGATGACTGAATCGAAACTTCGAAGCGACCGCTCTCGATAAGGAATGCACTCGATCCGAAATCACCTTCACGGCAGACGACATCTCCCTTCTTGTACCGCCGACGAATGATCGATCCTTGATTCCATTCCAGGAATTTGGGAGAAACGCCGCTAAAAAGAGGGTGTTTCAGCAGATCCTGCCAACGAACGGGTTCGTATTCTCCTTCCCACCTTTGGGCTGCGGCTTGTTTAAACGTGAGGGCATCGGTAGGGCAAGAGACGGCGCATTCGCCGCATGCGACGCAACTCGAATCTCCCATCGGATTGTTAAGATCAAACCCGATGTTCGCGGTGTAACCTCTTCCGTTTCGACCGATGACGTTGTTATGTTTCATGTCGGTGCAGGAGCGAATGCATGCGTCGCAAAGGATGCAGGCGTCGTGATCAACATTGATGATGAGAGAACTGAGATCCTTTTCACGCGGCACGGAAGGTTTAGGAAAGCGATTCTCTGATGGAATGCCGAGGCGTTCGGCAAGTTGATGCAGCTTCGGCTTTGCTTCCGGATTTTTGGCCGGCGGCTGATCCGACATCAAAAGTTCGCCCAGCGTTCGAACCGTATTCTTGACTCGTTCGCTGGTCGCTTGAGTGCGGACTTCAATGCCGTTGTCGAGAATACGATGGCATGCCGGCGCAAGCTTTGCCTCTGGACGACCATCCTTCAAAACCTCGACGACGCACATCCGGCATACGCCGATGGGGCGAAGATGTTCTTGATGGCAGACGATGGGGATTGGATTCAGCTCTTTCAGTCGCTGCAAGCGGAGGAGCGGGTACTTTTCATACATCCCATGCTCATCTTCACGGTCGATCTTATTCTCGAGGTGATTGAGCAACGCTTCGTAGATGGTGGTATATCGGTAGGTCGCGCGGCCGTTCTCGTCGAGGATGTCTTTTCGGTCGGCGTCCTTCGCAATGACCGCGCGAGGCATCGAGACCGTTTCGCCATCGATCGTTAACGTCACGATTTCACGCGTCTTTTCGATAGTCGCTTGATCGAGCGTGGCGATCTGTCCCTCGATGGTGTAGGGGAGGAGATCGTCAGGCGGTAAAGTAAATACCCGTGGCATCGGTGCTACCTCTACACGCTCTGAAAAGATGATCCGCGACGAACGGCTTCATCGGGAAAGAATTCAATCAACGATAAAAGCGGGTTCGCGGCGACTTGACCCAATCCGCAAATGGAACTCGAAGACATCACCTCTCCCAACTCTTCGACGAGATCGATCATCTCGGGAGCGTTGGGACCGCTGAGATGATGATGGCCGATCTCAACGAGTTTTTGGCATCCCATTCGGCAGGGAACGCATTTGCCGCATGATTCATTGCGATAGAACTCGGTGTTATTAATGGCTTCATCCAGAAGACGACGTCGCGAGCCGTAAAAAACGTGAGCGGCCCCCAGCATCATCGTTCCCTTCAATTGGTAACGGAAGTAGTTGTTATCGAGGGGCAGCTTGAAAAGATCGTAAGCTTTCTCCTCGGCGGAGAGTACCGACTGCACGAACGACGCGGGGAGTTTGTCTCTTGGGATATAACGAGGGAGAAATCCTCCCGATGGCCCAGAGGGAGCGAACGCCTTGAACGTGTCACCGCCGGCCATGCCACCGCACAGGTCAAGCAGTTCGCCGACGGTGATGCCGAGCGGCACTTCATAGACGCCTGGATTCTTCACATCGCCGCTGATCGAAGAATATCGCATTCCTTTCGCGCCGTTGATGCCTAAATCGGCATACCATTTTCCGCCGCGCGTGATGATGGAAGGAATCCATGCCAAGGTTTCGACATTATTGACCAGTGTCGGTTTGCCGAATAATCCTTGAATTTCCAGGTCGGGGGGACGCTGCCGCGGCTCGGCCCGTTTCCCCTCAATCACCTCGATCAAGGCGGACTGCTCACCGCAGATGTAATTTCCAGGACTGACGAATACGTCGACGTCAAACCTGAGCTCTGACCCATCGGGTCGCTTGCGTTTGAGTCCGATCGCCTTAGCCTGTGCGATGGCTCTCTCGAGCATTTTGACTTGTTCGGGATATTCGTGACGGACATAGATGTATCCCTTTTCCGCATCGAGAACGGCGCAGGCGATCAACACTCCTTCGACCACGAGGTGGGGAACGCGAAGCATGAGCTCGCGATCCTTAAACGTTCCGGGCTCGCTTTCATCGGCATTGCAAACGACATATTTGGTCTTGCCCGGCGCGTTGATGACGGCTCGCCACTTTTTCACCGGCCCTGCGCCCGGACCTCCTTTACCGACAAGACCCGACTCTTCGATGGATTTGAGAAACTTCTCCCGAGCCGCTTCGAAGTCGTCGGCCTGAAGAAGTGACTTGAGCACCGTGAAGCGAGGTTCTCCGTCGTAGGGATCGATATTCCATCCCGTCGGCTTGAGGGACCCTGCGTCCGCCCGGTGGTTGCGGTCGATGGATGCTTCTCGGTCCATCGCAGCCCGAACGAGGTCGGCTATTTCGAATTCGTCGCGGCCGCAGTAATACCGGTCATTGATCGAGATCGCCACTGGTTGATCGCATCGACCCAGGCACGACGTGCCGGCGATATGGATTTGCTTGCCGCCAATTTCAGCAGCCAATGATTCCAGTCCATCGCAGAGAGATTCGGCGCCCGCCATATGGCACGCCATGTCGCGACAGACCAAGACTTCTACCCGAGGAGGCGGGTCGAAGCGGAAATGCGAAAAGAAGCTGGCGACCGCTTGCAAGCGATACAGCGGTACTTCCAACTCCTCGGCGAGGTCCCTCATCCGTTCCTGGGGAAGATAACCGCCGCATTCCTTTTGCAGCTTGATTAAACGGGGGACGATCTTCGCTGATGGCTCGGCGCTCATAGTCGTCACCTCCCGTTTTCACTGTTTGACTTGCCGGTATCACTCGATTGCGCCGAAGCGGGCGAAAGAAACTCTTCGATGCTTCTTTGCTGATCGGGGGCTGATGGTCGCGGTGATTGATCGATCATGAGATTGACATCGTGATAACGATGACATTCGACGCAGTCGTGACGAACTCCACCGATCGGACCGTTGGGCGTGTTTTGGTGTGGAGCATGGCATTGAACGCAGTTGCTGATGCCGGGCAACATGACGTCTTGCGATGAAACAGATCGATTGTCACTCAAAGGATGGGCGGCGGCATGGCACTGTTGGCAGTCCACCGCACGATGGCTTTTATGAGAGAAGACCGCCCGCGGCATCCAATTCGAAGGAACGCTGGTCGGTTCCACTTTGAATTCATTGGTGGCGATCGCCTTTTCGAAACCGGCTTGCTGTTCCGACGTCAGTTGTTTCTCCTCAAACCAGCGTGATTTGCCATCGGTGGAGACATATGAGTGGCACTTCGAACAGGTTTGTTGACCCAGATATAAAATCTCTTCAGCGAAGTTCACTTCGCTATCAACTGTCGCCTGGAGCTTTCTTGCCATCTCCTTTTGTGGGCCCGGCATCTCCAGCGGTTCACTCAATTCCGAGGCCGTTGTTTTGTCGTGTGAGAGTAGTTCCTTGAAATAGGTGCTTTGCAGTAGTTCTTTGAGGCGAGAGGGCTGCTCGCCGTGCGGAATGGCGATCGTGCTAGGCATTGGAGAGGCGGCTCTCGCTTCCTCGGGCGTCTTGCTCCAATTCTTCGCGGCATTCGCGATCAATTCCGTCGGTTGTTTTGGAACGTCCAACGAATGGCAGCCGATGCAGTGGTTGTTGAATTGAACCGGCACGAAATTTCGTTCATCAATGAGTGCAGAACCTCCGTCAGCCAGATTAGCGGTCGATTGATGGCAATTGGTGCACGAGAGTTGAACGAACTCGTCGGGAGTGGAGGTGTGGCCATACTGTTCTTTGTTCGAGGTTATGCCTGAATACTTAAAGAACGGCTTTCCACCCGGCGCTGCCATCCCCAGGTTCATATGGAGGGCGTGATTGAACTTGAGATGCGACGGATCGCGCGGAGCTTTCCCCTCTTGCTCTCTAACGGCCCGGAACTCAGGGTGCGAATCGACCGTGAATTTGTCGATGTTTTTATCGGCATCGTCCAATTTGTCATTCGGGTGAGCCATCGCCTCAGCAAGATTCGAATGACACTGCGTGCACGATCGATCCTTCAAGTCGACCAGGGAGAAGTTCCGCCCCTTATGCTCGCTATGACAGGCGGTACATTCATTTATTTGTCTGGTTTCTTTGATGTTTTGATGGTGCGGAGGGCCGGCGTGGCACGTCTGGCAATTCTGATTGACGAGATCGGGTCGTCCGACGAGGCCGGTGATGACATCACCTCCTTTGATCGGACGAAACGAAAGGTGGCAGGCCTCGCATTTCGTGTCCCATGCGGCGTGATGAAAGGAGAGCTCGCCGTGCGAGGAATCTCTCTTCGCGGCTGCTGAAAGAGGATCCTTTCCTTGAATCAGATTCGAGAAGTCGATACTTCGCACGATCCAAAGAAGCAGGATGACACCAACGATCGCAGTGGCCGCGGTTTTGAGATTGCCCACGAGATCGGGCTTTTTGTAGTAGTCTAGCGGGATACGTTTCGCGCGCCCTTTTGAGGTGCGGTCATCGGACGACGACGATGAACGTGAATCCGCCATGAACGCTAACTTTCCCCGGTGCTATTTGATCACTTCAATCCTGTTTTCTGAAGTGCTAAACATTCCGTTCTCTTCATGCCTTTGGAATTATGACTTTACATATAGCGAAGCGCGACGAACGCGTGCGCGAACAAAAGTGCCACAAGCGCGACGGACAACGGCAGATGAACCAAAAGCCAACCATGCAACAACCAATGCAATTGGGCTTGGCGGACGAGTTGCCTCCGTTGATCGCAAAGCTCTTGCAATTGTTTCGCGGTCGGTCGGAGCTTTGGATCGACGTTGCGTCTTAACTGTTCGAAAAGATTGTTCGCGTGTGCCGAATCAGCCAAGGGGAGCGAAGCAACCGAACCGGGCTGCAGGAAAGGGTCGACGTAATCCGTAAAGAAATCAATCAACTCGGGAGAATGCTGCACGAACGATTCACGGGACTTTGTGTGAAAGACCTTTCCCTGTATCTCACCGAGGGATTGGGTGACCGAGAGGACATGATAAGTCTGGGACTCCGCGAGATCGAATTCCTGGCTGAGCGAATAGGTCGATTCTAAGTTCAATGATTCGGTTCCGCACGCGGCTTGGACGAGCCCGATCGCGTCGTCGCGATAGTAACGGACGATGTTGTCGATTTGTGAATAGATCGTTTCTGCCGGTACTTCCTTGAACATTTGATTCGGAACAAATTGTTGAACCACGAATCCAAAGATCCCGCTACCGACGACCAGTATCAACAGGACCATTAGGCTGGTGCTAAGCGGTCCACCCCATTGCCATCCGCTGTGAATGAAGGAGATAGGGATGATGATCAACCCGAGCCAAATGTGAGCGATCATCCACACTTTAGCGCGACCGAGCCGACGCCACGTTCGAACTCGCTTTCGAACCCAGATACCCATTTCAAAGAGAATCAATCCCCCCGCGAACATCCCCGCGATGAGTCCGACATCGCTGCTCCCGGTTGGCCAAGAGTGAGACAGGTAGGCTTCGATCACGAACAGGACGAGGAAAATGAGTACGATGACGAGAGACGCAGCTACCCATCCGCGATGTTGTGGCCAGGTCTGTCGGTTCAGCAGCATGGGGCTGGTGCATTTCCTCGGAATTTGGACGCTTCTGTGACTGGCTCGATCAGAACCAGTTGAGAGCACTCAACCCCCAAGACGGCTTAGAGTCGTGGATGGTTGGCCTCTTCAACCGGTTGTTAGGCTACGGCATGAGGTGTGATTAAGTCAATCGAGTTACTCTCAAGAGCGACATGGATTGACTCGGTGCGGGAATTTCTCGACAACGTCGGGTCGTGAACGACGAGAATTGATCCTCGAGCGGCTGACAGAATTCGCCTCTTGTCCCTTCTTGCGAGTCCCGACGGCAAGGTATAAGGGATCATTCGGAACGGATCATTCAGTTGACTTGTGAGATTCCGAAATTCGCATCGACTCTGTGTTTTAAAGCCAAGGTGATGGTATGAACGCCCTTTCCGTTCTCCGTTACCCGGCAATGATCCTTTCAGCTGTCGCGATTTTCATTGCCGTATTTGTGGCCATTCCGCAATTCCGAGAAAAGCCGGCAGGGAAACCAAGCGACATTACCCAATCTCCAGCGCCGGTCACCATGCCCGTGATGGTGGATAATTCCTGCTCCGCGAGAAACTGTCACGGAGATATTATTCCGCATTCGGACGGTGACCTGAGTCAGCTTGAAAGCACCGTTTGGTCCACCAGAGATCATCATGCCGAGGCATGGAAGAGCCTTTCGTCCGATTTGGCGAAAAGTATATCCCTTCGATTGTCGCCCCCTGGCACCACCCCTATCCCCGCGGATCAGGATGTTCGTTGCCTTGCGTGTCATAGCACCCCCACTATTGGAACGGCCGACACAAGCGGTGGACACTGGGATACTCACGGAGTCAGTTGCGAAGCCTGCCATGGTCGGGCGGATCGTTGGCGGGATCAACACTACGCGTGGCGGGAGATGCTCAAGAAAGAGAAGTCTCCTGATATTGATCATCGGTTACGCGAGGCATATGCGGCTCATGACATGGTCTGGCTCGGGGACGATCTCTCTCGGGCCAAGACCTGCGCCGCGTGTCATGTGGGGGCCCCGCCATCGACCAGTCCCCAGGGATTGCCGGTCAGAGATGTGAATCATGACTTGATCGCCGCAGGACATCCTCGACTACAGTTCGATCTGAATGCGTATCTAAAAGCGATGCCTCCTCACTGGAACGAACACGATTCAAGCGCGAACTTGCATCTGAGAAGGTGGGCGGCGGGGCAGTGGAGTGCCATGCGGGCTTGGCTGGAACTCCTGAGATATCGGTCGGAGACTGGCGAAAAGAATGGATGGCCTGAACTCGCTGAATACCGGTGTTTTAGTTGTCACCATGATTTGAAAGAGAATGCTTGGCGCCAGCAGGGGCTGACGAAGTCGGCATCCTCTCCTGGATCGTTAAAGTGGGGAAACTATTACAGCAACACCTTTGCGGATGCGGCTGCCGTGCTCTTCCCTGGGATATCGACCGCGCCGCTCCTTGAACGTTGGAAAGAGCTCGACTCCTCACTCGTGAATCCAATGACTTCTCCCGATGAGATCGGGAAGAATGCTGATGCTCTTCTCCATGCGATGAAGGAAGTTCAGCAGGGAGGGGATGGGCAGAAAGTTGAGTTCAACTTAGCAGCATTTCGTCAGAGTCTCAGTGAGCGAATTTCGCAACTGATGAATGATCCGTCTGCTGTGGATTGGGACGTCGCCGCGCAACTTCTCATCGAGTTTCGGGCCCTTCGAGATGACGGCGATCTTTCGCCCGACCAGAACGAAAAGCTCAAACAACTATCAATGCTATTGTCCTTTCCTGAGGGTCGGCTCAGTCCTTCTGACTTCGATCCACGCTCATCGGAATTTCGTTCGACGGTCGTTCCTTTCCTATCCGTGCCGAAGTGATACTTCGTCTGTCTACTTCTCGATTGCCACCCCCTTAATCCCTTGAACCAATGCCCCTTAAGTGGGAGCTTGGCATCTACTTTTGTCAAATTCCGAAGTCTCCAAAAAATGAATGTCCGCTTTCGGGGTAAACTAACCATGATAGGGTGTGGGACGGGAAAAGCCGTTACCCAAGTATCTATCGCAGAATCGCTTGAATGCCCTTTCGCTCGCACGTCCCCCCTTCGCTGGGTTCGTGCAATCGGCATGGTCAGGAGTCACAGAGATGATCCGCTTCACCCCCCTTCTTGGTTGCTCGCTGTTTCTCGTCATTGTTGCGGGGAATGCTGCCTGGGGAGATGACGATCGTCCCGCGACCCGAAAGATTCAGCGGTACGCCTTGTTGATCGGGGCTGATGATTACGCTCCTCCTCTGAGCAAGCTGCAGTACTGCTACAACGACATGGATGATCTGCGAGCGCATCTCGAAATCGCAGGCTTCGCTCCAGACAACATCACCTTCATGAACGATCGTTCGAAGTCGTCTCGCATGCACCCGACGAAGGCGAACATCCTGCGTGAGCTATCGCTCCGCCTTCAACTCGCGAACAAGGATGACGTCGTTCTCGTTGCCTTCAGTGGTCACGGCGTTCACATCGATGGTCAGAGCTATCTCTGTCCAACGGATGCCAATCTGGATGGAACGGGTAGCCTTGTCGAAATCAATCGAATCTACGACATGATGGAGCAATGCCCAGCAGGGGAAAAACTGCTCATCGTCGATGCCTGCCGAAACGAGCCAATCGTACGCGGGTTCCGTGCCGGGAGATTGGCGGACAACCTTGCATTGCAAGTACAAGCTCCTCCACGCGGACTGATCGTCATGTCGAGCTGCGAGCCACATCAGCTTTCCGCCGAAGATCCCGAGCTTCAGCACGGCGTGTTCATGAACTACGTGATCGAGGGACTTGAAGGGCCAGCCGACTCGAACGTCGACATTGGTGGAAATAAGAACGGACGGATCTCGCTCGATGAGCTTTACTACTACGCTCATGAAAAGACCAAGATCCACGTCGCGAGGTCTCACGGAATCGTTCAGCGGCCGATGATGCGTGGTGAGATGGTGGGTCGGTTCGATTTGGCGATTGTTCCCGACGAATCCCACGTTCGAAACGTCGTTCGTCGCGAAAGGAAGCCGGTGGAAGTTGCCAGCCAACTCGGGCTTTCCGATGACAAAAAAGGTGAAGAGGAAAAGGTAGCGGAAGAAAAAGTCGCGGAGGAAAAGCCTCAACAAGAGGAGAAGGTGGAGAAGGCCAGCGAGAAGCCTGCGTCGGAAAAGCCGATTGTTGAGAAGGCTCCCGTGGAAGTCGCCATGGTTACTCCTCCGGCAGCAGCCAAGAAAATCGAAGAGCCGACGAAGAGCATTGACTCGCCTCTTCTCAAACAGGGTGACAGCTATTTGCAGCAAGGTGACTACGAAAACGCAATCATCGCATATACCGCGATCATTGATGATAAGAGCGTTGATGGATCGATCTCAAAAGAAGCTCGCAAAGGTCGCGGAGCCGCATTCCTTTCACGTGGTCAGAAAGGAGATATCGACAAAGCTTTGATCGATCACATGGCAGCCGGGTTGCCAGGCATTCCATTCCCTGTGAAAGCCGCAACGGCTGAACTCGTGGTCGGCAATAACGTCAAGACAAACGACGTCAAGGGAAAGGTCAAGCAGGGACAGATTGTGATTGTCTCGCGGATTGTCGAGGGGGAATGGTTCTGGGTGACGTCGGTTGATGGTAGCGAGAAGCTAAAGGGGTACATTCAAAAGAGCGCGCTCTTCGAACAGCCGGTCGCATCGACACCGGTCACCACCCAGCCTGTTCCGAGCAGTGGTTACTCGGAGTATGGTGATTACAACAACGGCGGATACCAACAGCGCGGCAGTGGATACGGTAGCCAATGGCGTGACAATGACTCATCACGCCGAAGCACTGGTGGATCAATCCTCCAAGGGATCATCGGTGGATCACGCTGGGGTGGTGGAATCGGAATCGGTGGTGGTAGCGGAGGAGGACGTGGCGGTCGAGGCCGATAACCCGATTCCTTGAGTTGAATGACCTCTTCCGAGTAACGCGTTAGAAGTTTCGCAGATGACCGATCGGTTTTACCCGTGGCCCGTCGGTCTTGTAAGAGCCGGTCCCACCCTGATAGAGCCTGCCGTGAGAGAAGTTCTGGATCACCTTTCGCGGCAAGATTCGACCCTGATAATCGAGTCCCCACGTTCCATCATCAGGTAATCGTGGTTCACCTCCACAGGCGACGCCGCCCCCCACGTAGTATCCGACATATCGGTGATTCGGGAATGGAATCGCCCAACAAGCGATTTTGTCGGGGTTGCCTGCTCGCTCCATCGTGTGGGTTTGCCGATCGAAGGCGTCCGCAGGAGCCAGGAAGCAAAGATAGGCGATCGATCCTGCCATGACGATTCGCGACCGCGCGACGATGATTTCACCGACGGTATTCCAATCTAGGCCGAGAATCGATTGAAATTCGAATCGCTCGAAGACAGGGCGAATGATCTTCATGAGACTATCCTTGAACTATGGAACGAATCGCGTCAGCAAAAGGGGCGAGCATTCGCCACTCACGCATGAAGGGAGCGTCATAGATTCTCCGCATTGCGGCTGTACTTGATGTAGGGGAGTCTGACGCCGTCCACGAAGTAATGGTCCGCGCGGAGGTTATCGGGAGCCTGGAAACCGACGATGGCGCTGTTCGTCACCACGTCGTCCTGATCGACACCATCACCGCTCACGCCCAGTCCGCCGACAAGGTCCGGCACTCCATCGCCGTTCGTGTCCTTGTAAAGGGCGCTGCTGCCGGGGAAGAAGACGACACCATTTCCATTTCCCGTGGTGGCAACTTGCGGATCTCGGAAGTTGCTGTTCGGATGGAACGAATCATAGCCCGCCACCGATTCGAACGCGGAGACGGGAAGGGGATTTCCTTCATTGAGTCCGTTATGTTCATCCGCTTGTCCATCGAGAAGGATCGAGAAGTCTCCCGGTTCTTCCGAGTTGATTCCAGAAGGGAAGAACGGGAGGGCGGCGTAGCGGAAAGTTCGATTGGTGAAGGCAACGCCCGACGGAACCGAATTTTGTCCTTCGCGGTTTTTGATCATATCCTCGGGCTGAAGCAAACCAGAGTTGGCGTAATAGCCGGTGTTGCGTGACTTCGCGACAGCAACGCCGATGGAAAAGACCGTCGCATCGGGCATTCGATAAAGTCCAAGGACGGTTCCGTCAGTGTCAGAAACGGCGAAGACCATTGCGGTCGTCGCGCCGGGACCAAGGCCTGAAGGGGTCGCTTGCAATCGAATATTCGCGCGAGTTCGGTTCGCCTGATCAATCCCTTGAAGAATGATTCGTTCGACGTCCGCCGCCGATAGCCCACCGATCGCGCTACTCTTCGGATTGACGATCCAACCACTCGTGACCGTCTGACCCGCCTGAGGCCCGAAGACGTTCGTACCGTCATTGGCGTTGCCAGTGCCTAGATACTGACCGTAATCGAGGAGAGCCGTGACGCCTCGTTGTCCGGGATAAGGCCCGAAGATGGGAACGGTGATTCCATCAACATCAATGCGTCCAAAGGGAATATCAAAGCCGGCGAGCGCGGGTGCATTTCCAATCGGGCCCTGGAACGACGCATGGGCGAGCGTACTTCCACCGGCCGCGACAAACGCGATGTATTCTGCTTCGCGAGTACGATCCGCCTTATTGGGGTTATAGTCCGCCGAGAGAGACGAATTCTCTTCCGATGCAAATCCAGTGGTGCCAGGGAAGAAGACACCGATCCCGCCGACCAGCTGGCCATTCTTGTAGATCGGAACGCCTCCCGGCAGTGTGGCGATGCCGCGCGGGAGGGCACTGGTGTTCCAACCCGAATACTGGGCGTCGCCAAACGACACGGGAGCAAAGAGTTGCGCCCCTGCCGCAAGGTCAGCGGTTTTGATGTTGAAACGCTGCTGGAAGACGATGTCGTCTCCCGTTCCACCGTTGGGATCACCGTTCGCGCCGTCGCTGTACATCACGTCCCGGTTGGTGTGCTCGATATTGAACAGGTTCGCCGTTGGAGTGAATGCAACGGGTGGGAAGTTCCCGCCGATTTGAATGGGAGCGACGTAGCCCGGCCCGTTTATCGTAGAATTCTCATTCCCTTGATCGATGTTCGGATTCGAATTCACTTCTCGTTCGATGACAGTTGACTGACTGATGAATCCAATGGATCGAGACGTCAGAGGAGCGCCATTATTCGCAAAGAATGCAGCCGTTCGTGCGAGCGAGACTGCTCCATCGACTGCGAAGGTCATTAAGTTCGCTAGGTCCGCCATGAGGACAGGCGAAACACCCGATTCAACGCGCACGCCGAGAATGCGCCCGTTCCGATCGACGACGGCGATGATGGCATCATTACTTGAAGAGGCCGCCGCCGCCCGGCTCAAAAGATTGGTCACGTTCGCCGACGTAAGTGTCTCAGTCGAATCCATGCTCGCAGAAGCGCTAGGAGTCGGAAGCGTTTCGGACTGTGCGGAGAGTGACAAGCCGGTGTCACCATCGGTATCAGCGCCTCCGGCGAGCTGGACTTGATAAGAGCCGACCCCTCCAAAAATGATGTTGTTACCAGTGCCACCATTCAACGCGCCGGCACCGCTTCCACCGGTGAGGGTGTCATCGCCTACACCGCCGGAAAGGGTGTAGTTTCCCGATCCCCCCTTGATACTGTCGTTCCCGAGTCCGCCACTGAGCCAACCGGTTCCTGTGCTCCCGTCGATCGTGTCTTCACCATTTCCGCCATCCAAGATGTCGGACCCCGCCCCCGCCACGAGGTAGTCGTTCCCATCGTCACCGTAGATCAAGTTCGATGCATATCCACCGACGAGGGTATCGTTTCCCATACCTCCCATGATCGTGGCGAGTCCACCTCCCGCGACGATGAGATCGTTCCCCGCTCCCCCCATGATTTTAACGGGTTGTATGACGGAACTCCCGATCGAGATCTGATCGTTGCCCCCACCGGTTTCGATTATCAAAGCATTGACGCTCGAACGAGTGAAACTGCCGATCATCGAGCCGGAATTTTGCACGAGGATGTTTCGTGATGAATTGTCGAGAAACACTTCGATGTTGGCTGGATGGTCGTCACCTTGAACCGAGAGCGTGTGACCGATCAGTGAAGCGATGGCCGCCGGCATAAGGCGTGGCTCTAATACCTCGACATCCATCAATCGTGGCCGACGAGGGTCATTTCCACCGGAATGATTGGAGATTCGTTTGACCATCGATCATTCTCTCAATCGGGCAATCCAGGCAACACACCGATGAGTCGGCGCGCGGACAAGGTCGTCCCTCGGAATAATCGGCACATTTTCCCTAACTGTTGAACTCAACTAAGACTCAAGGAAAGAGTGGTGACTGTTTGGAGGTTTAGGGGAGATGGGAGGTCACTGGCTCGTTCCATCACGCGCTCCGAGCACTTGCCCTCGAGTGACGGAAACGAAATCTCCCTTGCGTCGTCTGCGAGGGGACATTATCCGGCCGGCTACATCGAAGAAGTATTTTTCGGACTCAGGCGATCAAGTCTTCGCACTCTCTTTTCACCCGTCTTGGGGGAAGAGTTGGCGAACGAGTGCGATCGCACGATCGGCTTTTGATTCGTGTGACGCCCCGATGTTTGAAGCCTTCGGTCCGTCGTGTCTCCTTCGTTCGCGGTTGGGGGATTGGAAATGAACGCGGTGTTCACCTGTTTTCTGCTTTTGCATTCAACGGTAACGATCGGGCAGTTGACGCCCCCTCCGCTTGACTCCGGTACCTCGGGTTCCGCACTGAAGGTGGCGGAGGAACCCCCAGTCATAGAGCGTGCGACTCCCGTCGTTCCCAGTGATCCGATTGGAAGCGTGCTCGAAGACTCCTCGTCTACTGGTCCAATCACATCGACGACGCAGTGTTTGCTCTGCTAGCAAAAGGGGATCATTTTTTTCGGGAATGTCGAGTATCTGCTGCTGAAAGCGGATCGACCGGGCCTTGATTATGCGCTTGTCGACCCGACGAACGACCTGAGCCCGCAGGGGCAGATTTCGTCCGCGAATTGGGATACTCGATCCGGAATTCGGTCGACGATCGGATTCGTTAACAACGATCACACATGGTTTTCGAATCTGACCTACACCTATTTTCACACGGCCGGCAATAGCCAGGTGACGAGTCCAAACGTTGGAACAATCTATGGATTGTCGACGGCCCCCAGCGTCTTTGGCGGCGAATTCAACTCGGCGGCGGCAGGAAGCAATCTGAATTACAACGTACTCGACAAGAATATCGGCCGACTGTTTCCCCTAGGGAAAAAGGCGGAAGGGCGGGTCTTCGGAGGTCTTCGTGGCGCGTGGATCGACCAAGAGATGAATGCGTACTACACAAACGCCTTTGGCACGACACTCGTTTCTAATCCAATATCCTTTCACGGAATCGGTTTGCACGGCGGCGGGCGAGCGGATTGGTGGTTTACCGACTGGCTCGGAATCTTCGGGCGTGCGGACGTGGCGATGATGGTGGGAGACATCTCGACGTCGCTCCACCAGACCAGCGACGGGGGACAGACCTATCAGGTCGCCATTTCCAGCAAGGATCAACATGTCATTCCTGTCTTTGGACTCGCCACCGGTGCTCAGTTCAATTGGCGTTCGATTCAGTTTACCGTCGGTTATGAAGTGACTCAGTGGATCAACCTGATCCAGACGTACGATGTGGTCGGTTTCGTCGGCAATCCGGCGAAACTCGCGCAAAAGGCCGGGGATCTGAGCCTCTCTGGGCTTTTCCTGCAACTCGGCCTGAAGTACTGATTCCTCAGTAATCTCGTAGCTCAAGCAACGATATGGAACGCGACCGACGTCATTTTTGACGATTCTAGTCGCCCTTGACCCTTAGCTGATGCCGTGTTACGACGAAATGCGATTGCCGCGGAGGGATACGCCCTGCGCGGTGCCCACTGTTTCATGGCATGGACGCGATGGCAACAGACAATTCACTTCGAATATTGCGGCGACGCGTATGGGGTTCCGTGGCCATCACGCTCGCGATGGTCCTTGGTGCTGTTCTCACGGTCATGCCGAATCCTTCCACCCGACCAGGTTTCGCGGCGGGTGAGGAAGAGGCCGCGGACAACGCGCGCCGAGCGAAGGAGCGATACGCCGATTCGAATCCGTACCCGATGCCCGCTGATCTCATTGGTGTCGAGTTGATGAAGCAATCGAAGGAGCAAGCCGCTTCGAAAAGCACTGGTTGCATTCATTGCCATCAGGGCGTGGGTGATCCGCATGTCAATAAGCCGAACGTGCATCTGGGATGCACAGACTGTCATGCTGGAGATGCGTCGGCAACCGACAAGTTGGCGGCTCATGTGCATCCTCGACATCCGGAAGCGTGGGTGAGTTCCGCGAATCCCGTTCGCTCGTACACGCTTCTCAATGATGAATCCCCCGAGTTCGTTCGATTCGTAAACCCAGGTGACCTTCGCATCGCCCACATCAGTTGCGGCACGGCGGGTTGTCATCCCAAGGAAGTGCTGCAGAACCGCAAGAGCATGATGACGCATGGTTGCATGCTCTGGGGAGCCGCCCTTTACAACAACGGAGCGATTCCCTTCAAGTGGCCTCGATACGGCGAAGCCTACACGATGAACGGCAAGCCCGTTCGGTTGCAAACCGTTCCCGCTCCCACCGCCGAGGAGATGGCACGGGGCGTTCTGCCATTCCTCGATCCATTGCCTCGATTTGAAGTTTCACAACCGGGCAATGTTCTTCGCATCTTCGAGCGAGGAGGTCGGTTTCGTTCGGAACTGGGAATCCCTGAGTCACAGGAAGAGTCGGGAAAGCCGCGCGAACGGTTGAGCGATCGTGGGCTCGGAACACAGAATCGGACTGATCCCGTTTTCATTGGGTTGCAAAAAACTCGCCTCCTCGACCCGACATTGAATTTCATGGGAACCAACGATCATCCGGGTGATTATCGCTCGAGCGGATGCACCGCTTGTCACGTCGTCTATGCGAACGATCGCTCCGCCAATCATTCAGGGCCCTATGCGGCATTCGGCAATCGTGGCATGACGGCGAGCGACAATCCTGATCCAACGATTCCGAAGAACGAATCAGGACATCCGATTCAACACGCGTTTACCAGCGGTGTACCGAGTAGCCAATGTATGGTTTGTCACATTCATCCAGGAACGAATGTGATGAACAGTTACTTCGGTTACATGTGGTGGGATCTCGAAACCGAAGCGCAGAAAATGTATCCCGCCGAGCAGCGCTATCCGACCTCTGAAGAGTTTGCCAAGGCGCAGATGAAGGATCCAAACGAGACCAGCGCGCGTGGACTGTGGAATGACGATGAGTTCCTCAATGACGTGACAGATCTCAATGCGCTGATGGACAAAACGCAGTTCGGCGATTTTCACGGCCACGGGTGGGTCTTTCGCGCGGTCTTTAAGAAAAACCTGCAGGGAACGCTGCTCGACTATGCGGGAAATCCGATTCCGGAGGTGAATCAGGCCCTCCTGCAAGAGGCGATTCGCGATCTTTCCGAGGAGGAGCTGAAATCGGATCGAGGGAAGAAGTGTGCTGAGGGATCGCCCGTCCATTTGAAGGACATTCACCTCGAAAAGGGAATGCACTGCGTCGATTGCCACTTCTCACAAGACGTTCATGGTGACGCCAAGCTATACGGCGAAGTTCGTGCGGCGATCGAGATTCAGTGCGTTGATTGCCACGGCTCGTTCTCGAAGAAAGCGACCTTGCGAACATCTGGACCCGCGGCGGGTGACCCCGTCGATCCCGGCATCCCTCGCGGACGAGACCTGACGCGAATGAAGACTCCGTCCGGAAAACCTCGCTTCGAGCGTCGCGGAGACAAGATCATTCAAAACTCGATGGTGTATCCATACGTCGCTTGGGAGATCACTCAAACGGCCAACACGCTCGATCCTGAGCATCCCGATTACAACGAGAAATCTCATCTGGCCAAGACGGTTCAGCATCGCTCTGGAGGCGACGGTTTCGAATGGGGAGCGGTGCCAAGCCATGATCCGGAGAAGCCGGGCCTGATATGGAACGGCGAAGTGCAGGATGAGAAGAAGTGCGTTCACGCGTCGGAAAAGATGAGCTGCATCGCCTGCCATTCTTCGTGGAATCCAAGCTGCTTCGGTTGTCACCTGCCACAGAAAGCGAATCGAAAACTTCCCAACCTACACTTCGAAGGTCAGGTGACGCGCAACTATGTTGCGTACGATTGGCAGACGCTGCGCGACGACGTTTACATGCTCGCGAAGGACGGCAATGCCACCGGGAATCGAATTGGGCCGGCCCGATCATCCTGCGCCATTCACGTGGGCTCTTACAACAACAATCGTGAATCCATCTATGTGCAGCAGCAAACGATTTCGGGGGAGGGACTGAGCGGAATCGCATTTAGCACGAACGTGCCGCACACCGTCCGTGGAAACGGTGTCGGCGAAACGAAGATGTGCAACGATTGCCATCTGGCGAAAGACAACACGAACAATGCCCTGATGGCGCAACTCCTCATGCATGGCACGGGATACATGAACTTCATCGGTCGGTATTGTTGGATGGCCGCCGGAGATGGAGGGCTTTATGCGTCGGTCGTGACAGAACAACTCGAGCCACAGACTGTTATCGGCAGCACGATGCACAAGATCGTCTTTCCCGACTTCTACCGCAATCACCTAGAGAAGGGGAAACAACTACAAGACTTCCACCATCATCCGGGCAAAGACATTTCAGCGAATGTGTTCCATCCGTTTCGCGATGTCGAGGTGCTCGACGTGCAACTTCGAGGCGAGTATCTCTATGCCGCTTGCGGTGAGGGAGGACTCAAGCTGTATGACGTTGCGTTCATCGACAATAAGGGGTTCTCTCAACGGGTGTCGACGGCGCCAGTGTCACCCCTCGGCCAACGATTTTATGTCCCGACGAGATACGCGACGTCGGTGGCGGCTCCCGTGACCACCGCCCCCGATCCGACCCGAACGCACATCCCGGAAAATCATGAGACGCCAGTCCATGCGATCTATGCCTACATCTACGTCACTGACCGGTACGAGGGGCTCATTCTCGTCGGAGCGGGAACGACGCTAGATGGTAATCCCCTCAATAACTTCCTCAAGCGAGAGGTTACTTTCAATCCCGATGGCATTCTCAACGGGGCGGAGTCCGTCACGATTGTCGGCACGTATGCCTACGTGTGTTGCGACGCAGGGTTGGTGGTTGTCAGTATTGAAGATCCGAAGTGCCCGAAGGTGACATCGGTGGTCGGTTCCGACTCAATACAGGGAGCCAAGGCCGTTGCGGCACAATTTCGCTATGCATTCGTCTGTGATCGTGAGGGAATAAAGGTACTCGATATCAGCGATCTGTCGCAACCAAAGCCGGTTGCGAAGCTCGACTTGGCCCATGCGCGCAACATCTATCTGTCGCGAACTTACGCCTACGTGGCGGCTGGCCCGCAAGGTGTCGCTATCGTGGATATCACGAATCCTGAAGTTCCAAATGTCAGTCAGATTTACGATGCCGACGGCTGTATGAACGACGTGCATGACGTGCAACTCGGCATCACCTACAACAGCGCGTTTGCCTACGTGGCCGACGGAGTGAACGGATTACGCGTCTTACAGTTGACGAGCCCTGACACACCGGGAAATAACGGATTCCTCGCTAAGCCGTTCCCTCATCTGATTTCGACTTTTAAACCTCCAACTGGGCGAGTGCTTGCCATTTCGCGCGGCGTTGACCGCGATCGGGCGGTGGATGAATCAGGAAATCAGATCTCGGTGTTCGGTCGAGTCGGTGCCCGCCCTCTCGAGCTCGCGGAGCAACAGCGGCTCTACATGCACGAGGGACGTATATATCGGACGTCGAACGATCCATCCGATTCGATCTATGAGTACCTAGGCCCGCCGCGCGATCCTGAAAAGTTGAGGAGAAGCCGAATTCCCGAATGTGTCCGTGATCGATCGGTCAACATCACGCGCCAACCCGTGGAAGAAGTAGACGTCAAGTAAGTGCCCGACATCCGCCCGAGATTACCGTGACGCAGTGGGATTGTCGGACAAGAGTTGATTGATTTTGTTTAGCCGATTGGCGAATTCTTCCGCGTCATAGTCTGAAACAGCCGCATAGGGTAGTCCGATTTGTTGACGTGGTTCTTCCGTTCGCTTTCGACCTGGTAATGACAAATCGACTAATCGGTCGACCTCTTCCAACTGCTTTTTTAGCTCGTCATTCTTCGACTTATCGTCAATGATTTGATTGCCGGCATCTTCCCAGAAGATGCGAAGAGCCCATCCGACCTGCCGCGCCGAATCGTAGTCGAGAAGTCTCTCATCCCGTGTCGCGAGCCGAGCGAGGAGTTTGAATAGTCGAATGGAGTCGGATGGTCCGTATTTAAGACCGTCTAAGATCGTGAGCAAGTCATTGCACTTTTTCTCAACATCGCGGGCGACGGGTGTGATATCGGCGGGATTACCAAACGGCTTCGCGCCGAAGAGTTGATCGAGATGTTGTAGTTCAGCCGTTACATTGGGAACTTGATCCCCCTTCGAATCAGTCGTGGCGAATGACTGGGCCAGCTCGACTCCAATTTCAGGCCAACGCCGGAGCATCGGTCGGCCAGGCTTTCCCGTGGCGCTCGTTCGCTTTTGCCTCCAGCTTTTATCAGAAATTCGAAGTTCATGATGGCACGCTTGGCAGTCGTAATATTCAAGGTGCGGCCATGTCTCAGCTTCGATCGAATCCTGCCTGAGCCATTCCATCGTTTTGCGGATGGCGACCACGCTGCCGAGCACGACTAACTTGGTGCGGGAACGATCTCCCCTTTTCGTTGCAGCGGGCCAATACTTCTCTTGCCAGTCGTTCGCATTGGTGATTCGGGGATCGCTTTGCCGCTTTGCTTTAAACTGATCGAACCAAGCAGAGAAAGCCGCTTCTTTCTCATCACTATACCGCCAGTGATGAGGGAGCACGTTTGAGAATGTAGCGACCTCTACGCTTGGGAGCGGTGGATGGCCGGCGGCGTACATTTCGTGCGTGACGAATCGATTTTCGAAAGAGGATTTACTCTTTTGTCCAACGTGGCAAGTGAGACAAAGCTCGGCTTGATCGACGGCATCGGACATGTCTCGCATCCCGAGTGATCTCTTATCGGCCGGGGATTTACGTCTCCAATCGAGTTGGCTGTGAGGGCCGATCCACTTTTCCGCAGGGCCGTGACATGCCTCGCAATTGACCCCTTCGGGAATCGGTGACACGGTGGGAGAGTTGTGAATGTTCTCTGAGAAAGGGAAATGGCAATTCAGGCAGGCTTGATCTGACAAAAGTTGTACTTTGGTTTTGCCCAGACCCTTCGCCATCCTCTCGGTAATGGGGCTCTCTTTCAACAGTTGAAACGCTTGAGAGTGTATGTCATCACTTGACCAGACGGCCATCTCATTGCCGCGAATCCAGTCGCCTCGATCGTCGCGGCCGCCGGTTCCATACGTGTGCGCATCTGTGTGGCATGCATCGCATGACGCCGTTCCGCGGTAGCCAAGAGTTTCAACCGATGATGATGCTTCCTTGGGGATGTCTCGGTCGGACGCCGAAAGTGCTTGCCAAGTGATCGCGGAGATGACTGTCGGCAAAAAAAGTGCAGCTAATAGTTGAACGCGAAGTGAATTGACTCGAAATGTCATCTCACGCTTCCTCCGCGAAGCTGCGACGAGGGATGAAGTCGAATCGTGGCCGGCCATTGATCATGGATTGGTATTCTCGACGGTCTTTAAGAAGTCCGCAAGCATCTTGGGAGAAAAGCCTCGCGGGCTGTCAAAGCCTTTCGGGAAAAGCAATCCAGAGGGAACGCTCGATGCCATTCGTCGACCCTCGTTCCCCAACAAGTCTTGCTGCAAGCGATCGAGAACGACGAATGCGATATACCACGCCGCTGCTTGATCCCAAGTGCTACTCGGTGCAGATGACTTGGCTTCCGCGATCAAGGAACCTCGAACCGAATTAAGCCATGTGGTATTAATCGATTGCATTTCGACGGCGGGAAGCAAGTCCGATTGCAGATATTGCTTTAAGGTGGTCACGACTTTCATCGCCGCCCGACGATCCTCATCATTTCCAGGAATGAGCCTACGCAACGTTTCCAGCGAGATTCGTATCTTTTCAGCGTCCAAACCACTCGCTTCTGCGATCGAGGGAATAGTGGCAAAGCTCCATGCACCCCATGCCAATCGTCCGACCACGGGTTTCGAAGGTGCGGATGCTTTGGGGATCGTAACCGTCGTACGCTCCATACCATTGTGCTCGCTTAAATCATGATGGCAGGCGTAGCAATTGAACTCGGCGAGTTCCGGCCAATTGGAACTTGGTTTGTCCGCGGCGTTCAGCCGATGGTTAAGCAAATCGAGCGAGGCAATCGCGGCAACGACTTCACCCACAGCCCATTCGCGTGCGAGTTTGATGCCGCGCGATTCCTCCGAACCAGCAATCGGATTGCGACGTGATAGCCAGTGCCATTTTCCCCGGTAGGACTTATCTCCCATCGTGGGGGGAGATTCACTAAAGCCCACCAAATTGAAGAAGAGTCGAGGATGACCCGCGGCGATTAGATCATGATTGACTTCTTGGTTCGGTGAGCCTGTATGGCACCGAACACAAGTTTCCGCGCGAGCGAGCGGCTGTGTTAAATTCCGGAATCCGAGCCGTTCTTTTTCCGTCGGACTCAGGGCTTGCCACTCGTTTGTCGTGTGAACGCCGATCCAATCACGCGCTGGACCATGGCAGGATTCGCATCCGACGCCATACTGCGGGTTCGGGGATGTACCGTCCGGCGACTTCGCGGAATCAGCGTGTTCCTTTGCCGATTCGAAAGAGGTGTGGCAAGCAAGGCACTCGGATTTCTTCCAGGGCTCGGGAGTTTTCTCATCGGGCCAAAGAACACGAGCCATTCGAAGCGATCGCTCGGAAAAGAGCGCATCGTAGGCTCGCGAGTGCGGATCACTCTCTTTCCATGTGGAATACTCGCAACCTTTGGTCCCTTGCGGACCGTCGGCTCCGTGACATGCGGCGGAGGCGCACGAGGCGGTTCCGATCCATCCCTGAGCAGGAGGTGCCCATCCGATAGAGCCATTTTCCATCGGCAGGGTGACCTCGTCTGAGTTCCTCAGCAAGAGAGTGCTCATGCCAGCGAATGATAGGGTCAGGCCAGCCATCAGTAATCGAAGTCGGAAAGGTGACATCATGCAAGTCGTCTAACTACAGTCGTCATGTTCTCCGCGCGCATCGCATCCACTCCCCTTATCGGTGAATTCGCCCCCCTGATTAGCTCCAGGATCGCAGATCGCTTTAGAGATTCAATATTTGACCTGACAACCGTTATTACCCGATTATTCCCTACAGCTCGCTGTTGGGACGAGGAACTTTTGGCGATCGTTCAGAGGAAAAATGTCGGAACGTGGTGCGACCAGACTTTTCCAACACCGTGGATCGAACTACCCAGAAAACGACGATTACATGGTGTCATTTCGTCAACGGGGTTATGGACGTTAAATTTCGGTAATCAGAAGTCGTGATTGACGGTTCGTCATCGCAGTATTAGGCTTTGGCTAAATCCGTTGACGTCTATCGGCGACTTTGGAAATCATTAATGAAAGGAGAGGGGCGCAAAAGTGGCCAAGAAAAGTGTCAAGCGAGCCAGCAAGGTGACGGTGACTGCGAAATCATCGCTCCCTCCTGCGGAAGAGTCGACGCCCCGTTGGACGTTTCTCACCAATCACTCGCATGTATTGATACTTCTGGCGCAAGATCCTTCGATGGTTCTCCGAGAAGTGGCTCTCCGAGTCGGTATTACGGAACGAGCCGTCCAGCGCATTATTTCGGACCTGGAAGAAGGGGGATTCATCGAACGAGAAAAAGTCGGACGACAGAATAGGTACTCGCTGCAAACCGATGAATTTCTCCGTCATCCCATTGAAAGACATCGAACCATCGGTGATCTCATAGATCTGATCAAAGGAAAGTAGTCCGATCATCCCCTCCGAATTCGCTTGATTAATCCTTTGTCCTGTCGGCATCTCTTTGGGTAAAAGCATAATCAGCATCCACTGTCCGCTTACAATCGCCGGGCAATTCTTTCGTTTGACGAGGAAACGTTGATGACTATTCGATGGGGGACCGCCGGGCTGTTATTCAGCGTTGTAACGGTAACCTTGGCGCAGACTCCAGTGACATGGCTGGCGCACGATATGAATCGCCCTCGTCCGCCGGTCGTGGTGCCGGGAAAACTCTCATTGCCAGTCGCTCCACCCTCAGACGCAATCGTTCTGTTCGACGGAAAAGATTTGACCAAGTGGGAAAGTGAGGGAGGCGCGCCTGCCCGTTGGAAGGTGCGCGACGGAGCGATGGAGTCTGTTCCGCTCAGCGGATATCTCTTCACGAAAGAGAAATTCGGTGATGTTCAGCTTCACGTCGAGTGGGCCGCTCCGCTTCCGGCCAAGGGACGTGGTCAGGGTCGGGGTAACAGTGGAGTGTTCTTGATGGGCCTCTACGAGGTTCAAGTCCTCGACTCCTATAACAGCGAAACATACCCGGACGGTCAGGCGGGCGCCATTTATGGTCAGTATCCACCGCTCGTTAACGCTTGCCTACCTCCCGGCGAGTGGCAGAGCTACGACATCGTGTTTCGTCGCCCGCGGTTCCATGCGGATGGCACCTTGGCCCGAGCGGCGAGAATGACCGTTGTTCATAATGGCGTTTTGATTCAGGACAATTCCGAGATTTGGGGGCCGACCGCTTGGCTCCAACGTATGCCCTACACGAATAAGGCCGAAGAGCTTCATTTGTCACTGCAAGACCACGGAAATCCAGTGCGGTACAGGAATATCTGGCTCCGCAAGTTGTCCGAACCCCGTGACTGGGCGCCACCTGTGGCCAGCGAGCCCGCAAAGGTGACTCTGACGAATGGTCAACTTCAGAAGTTCGTCGGAAATTACAGCACGCTCATCGGCGAGTTTGGATCGATCGAACTAGTTGGTGACCAACTTCGTCTTCACATGAAGACGGGGCAAGTTATTGATCTCGTTCCTCGTTCGGAGTCTGAATTCGCCCTTCGATGGACCGCGGCTCACTTGGTATTCAATGTGAAAAAGGACGGAAAGGTCGGAGGGTTCGTGCTGAACATCGGGGGTGAGCAGGTTCCCGTGAATCGGACAAAGTGATCAATGATCGGCACACGTTTTGGTTCCGTGCGCCGACGCAAGTCGATTACCAATTGATCAAAACATAGATCAGACGAACTCGGTCACCACATCTTTCGATTTCGTACGGCTCAGCACATCGGGCGCAATGTTCACGAAGAGCCAGTTCGCTGAGCCGTGCGTGTCGCTGAAGACTTGATCGGCAGAGCTGTCATCGATCACTGTTGATTCGGGTTGAAGATAGGTGCCTCCATTCAATCCACTGCTGGTCGTACCGGAGATATTTGACACCTTGGCTTCAAGAGTGTGAGTGGAGTTAGTCCATTCGCTTTGCACGGCTTGTAGTCCAGAGAGATCGAGTGTCGTTGTGCCGGCCATCGCGATGCTGCCATGTCCTCCCTCGGCCCCATCCACTCCTTGTGAGGTGTAGATCGTATCGGCTCCGTCACCGCCGACGATGACATTCTGCCCTCCCTCGCCACCGTCACCCATTGCGTTGGTGGAGTAGTTTCCGAAGATCGTATCGTCACCTTCTCCGCCGACGAGGATGTTGTTTCCCCCTGTTTCTCCCTTGCGTGAGACGAGTCCGTTGCCGTAGACCGTATCGTCTCCCTCTCCGCCGACGACCAGGTTATTTCCGTCGCGACCCTCCGCACCGTCCGTTCCACCGAAGAGAATGTCGTTGCCTGATCCGCCGAAGACGCTGTTGTTTCCTGCGCCTCCATCAAGTTGCACAGCCGATGTCATGAGAGTGGCATCAAGTGTATCGTTCCCTTTCCACCCATAGGCGATGAGTTGACCGGTGACACCGTTCACCGCAAACGTGTTGTCAACCGCGATGCCATTTAGGGCGGACTCGTGAATGATGATTCCATCACCGCCATTAGGGGTGAAAGTAACGGCATCGGCACCTGCGGTACCGCCATAGAGCAGATTGAACAGGAGGGGATTTTCAACATCAGCTCGAAGCAGATAGGGGACGATGCTGATTCCAAGGCTCGTCGCCGGTCCGGTGCCCGTGGAGTTGGTCGTCGTGACGCTGACTTGGTAATTGCCGGTCGCAAAGAATTGATGGCTTAGCGTTGTCGGTCCGATCACATCAACGACCGTCTGAACGTCGCTCCCGTCACCCCAGTTTACCGTAAAGGTGAATGAAGATGGCTCGCTGAGCGTCGGTTGATCGATCCCTTGGATGGTAAAGATGACGGATTCTCCGCGAAGGGCCAGGGAAGGGGCGGATAGCTGAGTCATCGGCGGTGCTTGAACTAAAAGCGCGAAGAGCGGAATGTTAATCGTTTGTCCCACCGTCCCAAAAGCAGAACCTTGGTCGGTGACGATAGAGAGTGTCGCGTTGTAATCGGAAAGTGTCCCGCCGTTCCCATCGAACAGAATACTCAGGGGGAGCGAGCCGCCGGCGCTGAGGACAGAACCGGGAGTGAATCCCGACAAGGAGAATCGTGCGGCATCAGGCCCGGTGATCGTCGCGGAGAGTAAAGTGAGGTTCGTAAGGTTTCCGAGATTGCCGTTCGTGGTGGCATTGTTCACAGAGAGTGCTTGTGCTGATGTTGTGCCATAGAGGACATTTCCAAAGTTAATACTAGGCGCCGCCGAGGCGACAGGACCGACCCCGCTTCCCGTCAGATTCAAACTAATAGAGCCGCTATCGCTTGTAACGGCGAGTGTTTGACTGCTGGTTCCACTCGTGACAGGATTGAATGCATAGGTGACAGTCGCCGTATCACTTCCCAACGTTGGATCTTTGAAAAGTGGATTGAAGGACTGATTACCTCCAGAAAAACTGCTCGTTGCGATCGGAAAAAAAAGGTTGGCTACCTTCGAATAATTCGGGCCAACGTCCGATGCCGTAACCCCGAGACTCGCTGACGTCCCTAATCGGACTTGCCCAAAGTCGAGCGTCGAAGTGCTCAGCCCAAGCTGACCCGCCTGTAAGGCGGTGCTGAGAAAGTTGATTTGCGCATTCAGAGCGATGTTCGTGTAGCCTGCGGTGTTAAGGTGAATGGGGTCGCCGCTATTCATCCGACTCGTCGGCGTCGGCAGATACGGATAGAAGTCAGGAGGGAAGGTGCCAATGGCGGGGAAGTTTCCAAAGTAACCGCTGTAGCCTACCATCGTGTGATTCAGGCCCCAGTTATTCACGAACGCAACGCGGCGATTGTTTGTCGCAATATTTGCGATGCTATTTTCGAGGTCGAGAAATCCTTGGTTCAACTGCTGATTCTGCTGTGCATCAACGATAACGTTTCCACTTTTGATGATTCCTAAGTTGGCCCGCACGTTATTTGACGCCGTGCCGCTGGGGAGGTCCCACACATTGATCGCATCGTACCCCTCGATCATGATCTGAATGTTGGGACGTAGGCTCAGGATGTGATTGACGACGGTCTCGACGTTGCCAGTGATCGTCGCATATAGAGCGGATTTCTGTTCTGCGGTGAGTAGGTTCGTGTACCCGCCGCCGAGTGCTCCTGCCAGCATGTCATTTCCACCGATGCTGAGCCAAACGATGTCGGCATCGGGGTGCGCATTGATGCGATCAGTGATGGAGGGGAGCATCGTCGCCATCTGAGCCGCGGTGCCTCCCATGAACGACTCGTTCGCGGCAGTCACACCGGGGTGAAATGTGTTCAAGACATTTTGAAGTGAGTTCCCAAAACCAGCTTGGTTCACCGTCGAACCGGGAGCGCCATTGGCGACCAGCCACGCCCAGCTATCGCCGATCGTAACGATTCGTTCCGCACTTAGGACAACTCGGGGCTCCAAAGCCTCGAACGCCGCTTGGTATTCTTGACGGCACCGGATTGCAGACGAAGGCGCGCGATCATGACTGTTGGAAAGCATTCGAAATGAATTGGGTTTTCGATGTCCCCACATGATGTTTCTCCTGGCTTTCCCCAAAACCGATCCGTGTTGCAGGTGAAGTGGCCGTCGGTGTCGATCTCATCTCAATGAGTGAACTCGCCGCTCAATCGAATCGTTGACTTGCGATCTGAATTCTTGACTCGCTAAGAGCCATCGTGACTTAGAGTCGGAAACTTGTTCACCGTCGCCCGAGATGCTGTCTCGGTGAACGGTGATAACCCCCGCCAGGGCCTTGGCCCCATTTATCATTGATCAGATCAATACTCGAATCCACAAGAATGGCGAACCAGACGAGGACCATTCCTCTTTCGTCATGATCCGCCAGGATCCTGGGGATTCATCTGAAGCACTTTCTTCAAGTTCTTAACGATCGGCCATTCGAATTGATTTCTCCCCATTAGGAAACGACTGAAATGGCGAAAACTGGTGAGATGAAATTCCCATTTTGTTTGATTTGGTCGTGATGGGGAATGTTCGAGACGAGATGGAGGCGTCGTCTCGATTTAATCCTTTTCAACTCGCACTGCTTTTGAGATCCTATTTCATTCATGGCAGACGGCGGTGTCTCGATGAATATCATGCAGCTTTCAACGATTGCGCGTTGCGGGACGCGAATGAATCGGAGCTTATTGGTTTGAAGAAGTGAGAGTCCGCCGCATTCACTTACCGTCTTATGGATTGGCTCATGAGTTACGCTGGAGTCTCGAAGTCGGGCCGCACGGGAAACGAGCAATTCATTTCAGGTCCCGAAGACTTTGTGACGACAAATTGGTCCATGGTTTTGCAAGCCCGCCAGGAGAATGGAAAAGCCTCAGACTATTTGGCGGAACTTTGCCGCGTCTACTGGTTTCCACTGTACGCTTATGCACGTCAAAGAGTGTACTCATTTCACGATGCCGAGGACTTGGTGCAGGAGTTTTTTGGCTGGCTGCTTACCCATGACATTGTGAAGCGAGCGGATCGGGACCGTGGAAGATTTCGCACATTCCTGCAAGTCGCGTTTCGTCAATTCTGTGCTCGTGAGCATCGCAAGGCACATGCTCAAAAGCGAAGTCCTTCGAATCCTATTCTGTCTATTCACTTCGCTGATGCGGAAAGACGCTTCGAACGAGCGATGGTCCATCAACTTTCGGCCGATCGTTTATTCGATCATTCGTGGGCAATTACCGTTCTCGAATTGACGATGAACCGCCTTCGTCGAGAGTACGAGAAAACAGGCCGAGCGGAGCGATTTGAAGCGATCGCACCTTTTCTGACGGATGATCGCCGGTCAGGTCGGCAAGAGGCCGTATCCGCGCTTCGCATGACCGACAGCGCATTTGCCATGGCTCTGGTTCGACTCCGGCAGCGGTTTGGTAAACTCCTACGTGAAGAAATCGAACGGACGGTGAGCCACCCCGACGACATCGAAGATGAACTCATGAGGATATGGGCCGCGCTTTCGACTTCGTAGAATTCATCTTTCCAGAATCGTGTAAAACGATCCGTGCCACGACAACTCGCTGTTGAGGAGGGAGCATTGACAAGCGATGTTGCCCTTTCGCGATGTATGGAATGCGGAAATATCATTCCGCCCGGTGCGCCCTTCGCTCAGTGTCCGATCTGCCTTGTGAAACTCGCGCTCAATGTCAGCCGAACGAGGGCAAGCAGGTCGAGCCCAGTGAATGCTGTTCCCGCCAGTGAGGTGAATACCTGGTTTGCCGATCTCGACATTGATCATCTCATTGGTGCGGGTGGGATGGGAGCGGTCTATCTTGCCCATTAACCGTCACTCGGTCGTGTCGTCGCTTTGAAGCTTGTGACGATCGAAAACACCGAAGACGATCTCGCTCTCGAGCGATTTACCCGTGAAGCAAAACTCATCGCTCGGCTGTCCCATCCGCATATTGTCACCGTTCATGAGATTCGCGAGCACGCAGGGCATATTTGCCTCCTGATGGAATACCTCGAAGGTGGAAATCTTCGAACCAAGCTTCGAGAGGGAAGTCTCGACGAGACGTCGATCATCTCCATTGCCCAGCAGATTTGCCGTGGCCTCGCATTTGCTCATCAGAACGGTGTCATTCATCGAGACATCAAGCCGGAGAATCTACTTCTTGATGTTCACGGGTCGGTAAAGATCGCCGACTTTGGACTGGCGAAGATGACGCAAGACGATGTTACGTTTTCGCCCGTACTGACATTCACCGGGCAAGTGGTGGGATCGGCGCACTACATATCGCCGGAGCAAGTGGAGGGGCAAACGCCTATCGATCATCGCGCGGACCTATACGCGCTCGGAGTGGTGATCTATGAGATGCTGACGGGGATTCGTCCCGCAGTCGACTACCAAGCACCTACGGAGATTCGAAAGGTCGATCCACGTTTTGACGCTCTGGTCCAAAAGCTTCTCAAGCGGAATCCTGATCAGCGTTTTCAGAATGCGGATGAAGTCGGGACGGAACTTCACCGTATAGCGACTACTCGATACGCCCGCCGGCGTTTCTTACTCAGCGCGACAACCCTTCTACTTTTTGTCGTTCTGGGTGGGGGTTATCTCGTCGCTCGTCCTCGTGAGCCGGTAAAGTTGGCGAACCTCTCCGCAAGCCAAAATCTGCTCGCTGTGCATAGTTCCCTTGCTCGATCCTATGTCGATTTCAAGAATCCGACAGCGACTTATTTTTGGGAAGACGACGACTTCAATATTAGGTCCGCGATCGATGGCGTTCGTCATGCTGGTGGATGGTCCGTGCGAAAAAAAGAGGATCAAGCCCACTCAGCGGTTTTTCAAACCGTGCAGCCCGTCGATGCCGAACAACTCCTCTTCAAGATCGATAACAATGGAGGCGGGTTTCCAGGATACAAACCGAGTCGTTTTCGAATCTCCATGACGAGTGATCCGGATCCGACCGTTGATAACGCAAAAATCAAATGGGAGCCGCTCCGACCGGCGGAAGTTCACACGTCGCGGGAGGAATCACTTGGAGTGATCGATTCGGATGGTTGGACGATTGACATCAAAGGAAATGGAAGAGTTCCTGATGACTACACGGTCCTTGTGATTGGAAACTTCAAGAGCATCACCGGTATACGCTTGGATCTATTGCCGTCGGAATCCGGGAGAGTCGGTTTCGGCGGTCCCAATGGGTGGGACATGCACATCACTGAATTCGAAATGCTAACTTATCCGGCTCCTGTTTCTCAGCAGTCCCATGAGTATGTGCCTCTCGAGTCAGTCACGGCAACCTTCATTGATAACCCGATCACGGACCCGTCATTTTTAATCGACGGCAGCGAAAGGGGACTTGGGTTCTGGAAAGTTTCCGGAGATGCCGTTCATCATGATCAAGCGGCGGTGATTCAACTTCGCGAACCACTCACAGCCAAGGAATTGGGAGTTGAGATCTTCAATAACAGCGGTGCTGCCGCAGAACGTCTCCGACGGTTTCGCATCCTTTACACCACCGATCCCGACGCTCACGTAAATGATCCGAAGATCCGATGGCAATGCATCATTCCGTCGCAGGTACGTGTCGAACCATTGGGATCCGAAGCGACAATTAGCCCCGATGGTGTCGTCGCGATCACCAAAGGAAATTCCATTGAAGAGTGCGATTATTCCATTGTTTCGCAGGGGAATTTCCGCGATGTGACGGCTATTCGGTTGGAACTGCTCGCCGGACCAGATGGAAATATGGGCATCCCAGGCATATCGAGATCTGTTCTTATCAGCGAAGTTAAGGTTTTTCGAGTACGGTAGTCCCGCGTAAATATCTGTGCTGACAGTACTTGTAAAGCAGTCAATTCTCATTCCTCTGTTTTCTCTCGCGGCTCCGTTAGATTTCATTCCCTTTTGCATTACTTCCCCAAAGCGGGAGGTTCTTTTTCATTCCTCTCTCATTTTGAGCTGCGAGTTGTTCGTGAGGGATCCCCTCAAGATCGGTCCCCGAAGATATTTGGAGGTTGCCCACCATGTCGTCATCACGTCGCAATCGAAAGAAGCAGACTGGTGCGCTCCGTCAATCAAAGAGAAAAGGAGCGAAGGAGTGTTCCTCTCGCGTCCGTTGTTTCGAGGATCTCGAACAGCGAAATCTCCTTGCCGCGAACTGGGTGACGGAGGGACCCGAGCAATTCACGATCAACAATAACGACATCAAGTCAACGGTGGGGATCATCGGTACCGCCACTCAGCCGAGTGCAACTTTCACGGGTGGGCTTCAATCGAGTCCGTCGGTGTTCGTTAATGGCAATACGGTCGATGTCGATGCGATTCCCTTCAAGTTGGCAGCTACCGGAAACGCGAATTCGAAGATCCGCGTTCAGTTCACTCCGTCGAATGCCGTGAGTGATTTACTCGTTTCGACGGTGGTCTCTGGTGGTAACAACGTCTCTACGTTCAATCTGTCGAACTTATTCTCGGTGGGGAACGGTCTGGCGAAATCAGGTCTGCGAAATTCGAGCGGAGGTGTCGTCAGTTCGACGGCGAGTTATCCGGATAACAAGACGATTGAGTGGTCGCTCAATGGCCTGGCCGCTGGTGACTACATGTTGTCACTCCAGATGAATGAAGCCGTGCGGACACCAAGGGCGATCGCGTTCACCTATGAGGCCGTCTTTGAGAGCTTCCCCTCGCCGCTGGGAACCCCTGATTCGGTGAAAGAGGCTGCGCCCGGCACCGGCGAAGTGGTATTTCCACTCCCTGCGGTTGGACAGACCTATTACGGGGCGGGTTACTTGGAAGGTTCGCCCGCTCCGGGAACCTTTATGAATGATCCTCAAGATACGGTGAGCTACCTCGTTCGGGATGGCTATACCATCACGACGCTCGTGACCGATGCCGGCCCGGGCACGATAACCACGCCAGCCGTAACGTACTTCGATAGTAACAATTACATCCAAATCGCGAGCCCGACCACCACCGTTGATAACCGGTATACCTGGATCAATCCAAACGATTCACAAGCGGCATATCACTATCTGCAGTTTGGTTCGCCTGAAAATCAAGGGGGAACAGGATACCAGGTCTTTGTCGAATCGTATGGCCAAGTGCCGACGGCGGACGTCACGGAATCATCTCTCTCAGAAACGGTAGATTCGACGGTCACAGTCTCCTCGCCCATCGGCGTGAACAAGACCACCACGACGGTTTCTGGAATTCTGCGGAGCTACAACGAACCAGGCACCGCGCTCGGCGTTGCCACCGATCAAGACAATGTCGCCTTCGTACTCCCATCGCGCGGCACGACTGGCTCACAAGTCGTCATAAGCCTTCCCTATGCCGGGACGGCCATTAACTCACTCATCAACTCTACCCTTACTGGACCGAGCGGATCGGTGATCAATGGGACTTACGATGTTTCGACCAACACGCTTCGTTTCAATTTGGATGGCGCGGATGGGGGGAGCTACAAACTCGCACTGCAGTCGGCGTCTCCGAATCGCGGCACGACGTACTTGGTTTCGTTGACTCATTCTCTTCCGACGGTTTCCTTTGGGCCCATTAACTACACGAATATCAGCGAAGGCTTTGGATTCGGAAGCACGATCGCTGGCCTGGGAGGCGCACTCGATACGACTGCTTCGAACGCGGGGGACGGAAGCTGGCTGAGTGGAATTCCGCTCAAGGAAACCAACAAATTCACCATCGAAGGATGGTATTACCCGAAGTCGGGGATTTCGGATGGGGCGATCCTTAGCCTTGGAACCACTTACCAATTGATGAGAGTGAACGATACCGGGCTTCGGCTCCGCGTTTCTCGAGGGGGAGCGGCGGTCGAAGGATCTAATTTCGACCTGACAGTGAACAATGCCTTGAACAAAGAGGCATGGAATCATCTAGCCGTTACTTTCGATGGCAAGGATCTTCGTCTTTTCGTGAATGGTGTTGTCCTCGCCGAGGTCCCGGACACGGTTCCCGACTATCAATCGGTTTATCTCAATGATCCCCAAGGATTGGCTTTCAATCAAACTTCCGGAACCTCAGTCCCGGCTGTTGGAACGGGAGCAGTCGATGAGATCCGTGTATGGAACATCGCGCGAACTCAGGAAGAACTTCAGGAGAACTCTCTCACCCCACTGAATGGCAACGAAGCAGGACTCATCGCCTATTGGAACTTCGACAACCCGAGCGGCGAACTCGAACTCGATTCGTCGAACTCCGGCTATACGATTAACGTCCGTCCTAAATCCAGAATTGAGAATCCCGCTCCACAGATCGGCTACGTCGATGTCATTCTCGACCGTCCGGTGACCGATCCCGTGGGTCTCTGGGTGACGTACAACATCACGGGTGGAACCGCGATCAGAGATACTGACTTTGTCAGTTCCAGTTTTCGAAAGGTTGTGGGGCAGCCGACGACCGAGAAGTTCGGCATTATCATCCCCTATGGCGAGTCAAAGGGGCGGATTTACTTCTACGCGAAACCTGATGCGATTGTCGAGCCGACGGAAACGGTCAACATCGCCTTGACGAACAACAGTTTCTTGAACGTTGCCGGTGGTCGAGACTACAACCTGGGCGGCACGACGACCGCGACGGTCAATATCGCGGACAACGGAGCATATACACAAGGAATTCAGGTCACGGATGCGGCCGGTCGTCCAATCAACGGGTCGAACCCGCTCTACATTCCGGTGACCACCGGGCTGGCTGACATCTATGTGAAGTTGACGAGCCAGCCGGATTATCCATCCTTCAATTCTCAGCAGGTCTCTCTAACGTTCGGGAATTATCCAAGCGTTGCGATCAGCTACAACGGAACCATTTATTCGACGCGAACACTTGTTTTCACTCCTGATAATTGGGACGTCCCCCAGAAGTTGACGCTGGCCCAACCCATCGTGACCACTGGCGTACTTAAAGTCGTCGGCGCGGGGTCACTGGGGACGAGCTACATCGGCGCGGCCGGTCTGTCGATTCCTTTCACTCAAGTCGCACCCAATCGCGCGGACGTGACGGAAGGAAATCCGATCGATGTGAGTCCGCTGATTCCGACAGTGAGTATCGTCACGATACGGAACGTAAAAGAGAACGATGATCAGCCCGCCCTCGTTCAAGTGAATTTGGATACTCCGGCACCGACCGGCGGACTCGATGTGCTCTATTCCCTTGCTAATCCGGCCACCGGTACGGCGGCCACACCAGGGACAGATTATGCTCTTCCCACCGGCGTCGTTCACATCGAAGAAGGTGAGACAAAAGCCGTCATTCCCATCACGATGATCGACGATAATCTCGCCGAGGGAAATGAGTCTTTCGTCATTCAACTTGCCGCCAGCTCGCGATACAACCTTGCCACGAATTCGAAGACAACTGTCGAAATCATCGAAAACGATCAAGCTCGGATTATCGTTTCCAATCCCACCTTCGTCGATGTGTCTAATACGAAGTCGCTGTTGCGATCAGGATTGAACGTCCAAGAGGCCGGGTCGATCTATGCGTACGGAGATAGCGCGAAACAATCCCTTGGTACCTTCGGCACATTCGATGCGCCCGGATTCACTTTTACCGGGGGAATCTCGTCGAACTTCGATGGAAGATACAACCGGGATACAATCGAATTCACTCTCGCGACCGCTGGTGACGCGAACACGAAACTGAGTTTGCAATTGACGCCGTCAACCGCGAATGGGGAAGCCGCCATCCCGACGCTGGCAACTGGCGCGGACTACGTCAACACTGTTCCCCTTTTAAGTGCGCTTGACGCCGCGGGAGCGAGCGGAACGCGACTGATGGGCGGCACGCTGACGACCGCTCGGCGTGGAGCGGTCGTTGCCAATGATCGATTGGAGTGGTCACTCGCAGGGTTGGCGGCAGGAACCTACCAACTGGTTATTTCTGGGCCGTCGTATCTATCTCAAATCATGGGGCAGGCCGAGGGGGCGACGGGCGCTTCCTATGATTATGTCGCGACTCTGACGACTGGGGCGACCGCTCCCTACGCGTTGCAAACCACGTCCACGGTGACGAATTACTCCCCCACGTACGCCCCACTCGTGACGAATGAAACGATTCCGGCCGCGACGCTCGCCCTGGAGCCGAATAATACGATCGCCACCGCTTACAACCTCGGGACGGTGATTGACGGAATCTCCATTCCGAATCAAATGATCGATTCCGTGACCGACGTCGACTACTACAAGTTCACGCTCGACAGCACAGCCGGTCGACCCGATACGATTGCGCTTCTTTTCGACCAGGCGGACAACGATTCGAAGAACAATCTTCAAATGTGGTTCTACAACTCCTCCGGCACTTATTTCACTTCCGCCGATCGTTCGACGGCAAACGAATACTTCAATCTCGCATCTCTGGCAGACGGAACTTACTATGTTGCGGTGCGAGGGGTCTCGGCCGCTCTCGTGTCGACCAACTACACTCTGAAATTCCGAACTCTCGTAAATCCGGCCGAGCCATCAACGGGACAAACGATTTATCTCGGCGTCGCGGCAAACGGAGACCGCTACAACGATTTCGCCATCACTTCCTCCAAGCCGACGGATAGCTTCCGATTCACATTGGACACCACTTCGGGAAGACCATCCTCTCTAAGTCTGATCACTGTTCCCACGGACGGGAATCTGAGCGTTTCACTGTACAACTGGAAGACGGGATCGCTGATATCGAGCAACAGTACCGTTGATGCCGTCAAGACATTGTCACTTTCGTCCCTCACAGATGGGGACTATGAAGTTCGCATCGCGGGTGTCACGAGCGGCACGCTCAATAAGTACGATCTTGCATTTGGAACAGTCGTCGCTCGCGCGGCACAAGTCGATCCCAACCAAATTGCACTTCGCCTAGATTCAAAGCCACTGGCCGATGTGACGATCACTCTTTCGAACAGTGCACCGGGAGAAGGACGTCTTTCCAAGTCAACGCTTGTCTTTACGCCGACTAATTGGAATCAGTATCAACTGGTCCAGGTAACTTCAGTTGACGATGGAGTAGCCGACGGAGACAAGACGTATACGATTACCGCCCTTACCAGTAGTGCGGATGTGAAGTATCACAACAAGACTCTCACGTTCAACATCACCAATGTCGATCGCGGTACCTTCGTTCAACCTCCCGTCCAAAACACGAATGATGAGCCCAATGCGCCTGAAGTGACAATCGCTGCCATTCCGACGGTGCCTCGTTCGGAAGGAACGACGATTGATGGATTCCTCATCACACTTTCAAAGCCTGCGACTCAAGATCTGACGCTGAAACTCGACTACCAGCGCGGGACGGCAATTCTCGGGCAGAACTTCACCGTTGACACGGGCACGGGTAACCCCAATGAAGTTTTCATTCCAAAGGGGACGACGAATAAGGTTCTTAAGGTCACGTTGATCAATGACGGCATTGACAATTCCGCCGCGAACACGAATCTAGTTGTTCGAGCAACGGTGGTCGATATGCCCGGTTATCGACCAGCAACGACGGTGGACCCTGGCTACACGGCCGATTTCGAAGTTCAGGATGTCAACGTCGCCGGCATCATCGTCAACGGACCAAATGGTTCGCCACAAACGTCAACCATCACCACTTATGAAGATCAATCAGTGGCAGCGGTCGCGCACTCCGTTCGACTCGCGACCAAGCCCACTTCCAATGTGACCGTTTATGTGGCATCGAGCGACAAGGATGCCGGCGTCATTACGGTGGATCCGGCCGGTGCGGGTCAGGCGGTCATCAGCCTTCTTTTTACGCCGACGAACTGGAACGTCGCTCAATCCTTCTATGTGAAGGGAGTCGATAACAAGATCGATGAGGGAACGAGCGTTCCCTATAAGGTGGTCGTCAGCACACAAAGTGAGGATGACGCCTATCGTGCACTCGCGAAGCAGACATTTAGTGCGAATACGATCGATAATGACACGCTCGGAATCAGCACGACGTCGCCTCAGAACACAGTGAACGGTCGCACGAACGTGTTCAGCGTTGTGCTGAACACACAGCCGCTCGGTGAAGTTCGTGTGACGATGACGCCGCAGAACGATCAAATCTCGATCAATGGGGCGCATGCGGGAGACCCGGCCACACTGACGTTTAATTCGTCAAATTGGAACTTGCCGCAGTTGGTCCAGGTTGTCGCGCTTGATGACCGAGTCGTTGAGTACATCCATGAAAGCAAGATCACTTTCTCCATTGAATCGGGGCGTCGTTACGATTCGAACTCGTCGGCGGATATCGGAGTCGCCAATCAGGCACTTGATCTCGGTGACATCAGCGGAGGCATTCGTTGGAATAATTTGAGCCTACCGCCTGTGGGAGATCTCGACCCCGTTACCGCGGGAGAGCAATGGTATCGCATCACTCTTTCCAAGATCGGGACATCGCTCAATGCGATTCGGTTATTGACTCGGGGCGATAACCTGACAGACATTCCGACCCTCAGTCTTTATTCGGCAAATGGGTCGACATTGATCAAGTCGGGGGTTTACACGCCCGCCGTGTTCCCCGTGCAGCTTACCGATAAGGCCGTTCCCGCGACGACGACATTGAGTCTGGATCAACTCGCCGCAGGAACGTATTTGATTCGACTCTCTGACAACGGACGAACCAGTACCCTCACGAAGTTCGATCTATTAATCGATGACGCAACGCGTGGATTCGAAAAGTTCCCCATCACTCCGGTGACGGTCTCCATCACGGATAATGACATCCCCATCGCCGAAGTCATCGCTGGTGGGACCGCCTCTGAGGTCTTTAGTCAACCGAGCTATTTCGCCGTTCGATTGAGCGCGCCCGCATCGGCAGAAGGAAATGAGTCGGGAGTTAAAGTCAACTTCAAGATTTCCGGTCGGGCGACCTATGGAACGACTTCTTCGGCCAATCATGACTTCACCGTGCTGGCGGACTATTTTGACCCATCCACTGGTTTGGGATGGGTGCGCGTGGCGCCCGGCGATGTTCAGGCCAATATCGGTATCGTCCCCGTCGATGATAAACTTGTCGAAGACCTCCCCGTAACCGTGAGCAACTTCGGATCAGATGCCGTACTTGGCTGGAAGTTCAAGATTACCGCAAAAGCAAGTCTGGCCGACACTGACGGAACGCTTGATTCAAGTTATATGATCGCGGCGGGCACGATTATCAAGTTCCAGCTCTCGTCCACGCAGGAAGTTGAGTTCAAGGTCAAGAAGGATACTCCGCTCGGCCTTACCGGCTCGAACTATTCCGCCGACGTTTCCGTCGATATCTCGCAAGCTGATGCCGATCTCTTCCTTGCGAATCCGGGGACATTCAAAGGACGCATCGAATCTGAAGATGTGCAAGTGACACTGCTGGGGGGAGTCGGATACTCGCTGCCACTCGCACCGGACAAGCAAGGGGCAAGTCCCGCGATCGCGGCGAACCTTGATCCCAATCGTGTTGTTGCTCGAATGAATGTCTATGACGATGACGTGCCGGGGATTCAGATCATTGAAACCGGCGACCATACGACCGTGGCGGAAGGGGACACCACGACTTTCAAAGTGGCGCTCACCGCAGAGCCTAAGAAGACTGTTGTCGTGACTCTGACTCCGGCGGGTGACATCGAGTTCATCAATCCCCAGGCGACCTCGACTCAAACGATTGATGTGCTGAACTACACGTATGACGACGGCCAGGTACCGCCGAATCTCGACTTGAATTTCGTCTCGCTCAATGAGACGGATCAAGGATACACGGCCGTTTTCGACACCCGCCTAGCGTCGGTGTCACAGGTGAAGAATGCGTTCGTCTCGCAGCTTACTGTTGCCGGGGCGAATGGCGGAGGGTCCGCGACCGCCATTTTCGAAGTCCCCGGATCGGATGACGTTGACTTTGCGGGTGAATCGGTCGAGGGGACGTGGAATACATTCCAGCGATTGCTGGTCACTCAATTGAAACCGAACGCTAACGGCGTCTTCTCATTCACCATCAATCTCGATGGCACACAGAAGACGATCACACTAACTCCGGTCAAGTCATCACTCAATCGGAACGCTGTCGTATTGACGTTCACTCCTGACAATTGGTTCACGCCGCAGACGGTAACGGTCTCTGCCCTTGAGAACTCGCTCGCGGAACCCGGTGAGTATCACAAGAGCTTCGTTCGTTACTCCACGAAGAGTGACGACGATATCTGGAACGACTTGACACTGCCGAACCAGGAAGTGCGCATTCTCGATACGAAGCTCGATGTGGGGGACACGATCAACGGACTGGAGGAAGGTCTCGATCTGCTGGAAGATAGTCTACTCGGAATGAAACTTCCTTTGATCGGAACGATCGGTGATTTGCCCGATATTGGTATCAGTGCGTCCGCCGCTCGCGGCGCCTCACTCGTGGATGCCCAAGCACTTCGCGCAGCCACTACGGATATGGTTGCCTCTGCGGCAGCGACGACGGGAGGACTCGGCTTCTTCGAGGACTTCCGTGGACCGCTAAAGAAAGCGCTCTCC
>JAIEPU010000078.1 GCA_019748235.1 bacterium | reverse complement strand
TGCTTTGACCTGCTGCAAATCTCGGCCCGCCCCGCTGGTGACGAGGCCCGCCGCGCCAAACGCTCGGTAGGCGGTGCACATCACCTCTCCAAACGTCGCCGATACCGCGGGATCGTCCAAATCTTGAAAGACGACGACATAGGGTGCCGGCACTTCAACGAACCGCTCGACCTGTTTCTCAAGCGAAGCATAGGCATCGCCGCTGCGGGGGGCCGCGTTGGAACGAAAGGTCGCGGTCGTCGCGTATCCCACCATCGGTGGAAGATCGGGATAAACGGCTTTGATCCGATGATCGAAATACCCCTGATTGCGCGGACGGACATCGAATAGCTCGATGACATTACAAACGGTCGGCGTATCGACCTGAATCAATTGATGCCGTTCTTCGTCCGTCAGTAATGCCGTGTGCGCCATGAATGACCCGTTCCCCGTCATGATTTCTCTGTGACACCATTTGAGATTACATCCCTCGACCCCAGGGAGCAATCATCCCCATCGTCGGGGATCGGTGCTCTGATTTCAAATCTCGAATTCCGTCCCATTGATCCAGATAACGGGAATCACAGAGACCATTGATCGAACGGGAATAATAGTGGAAATAGAATAAGTCGCCGCGACAACCGGTTCGAGCTTCATACGAACGAGTTGAGCGGTTTTTCGAGGTCCTGAGTGAGCCGCATTGCCCCGGCACACGGAGAAGATCAGTTATTCGTTGAAGTAGCGGGTAAGCAAAAGGACGCGCACGATGGATCGATCGGAAAAGGCAACGATTGTGTTGTTCGGCGGCACCGGCGATCTGGCCGCCCGAAAACTATTACCCGCGTTATTCTCGCTGTGGAAAGAGCGCCGCCTCATCGACCCCGCGATACTTGCCGTCGGTCGGCGTGTGAAAACGACGGAAGAGTATCTCGCTTTCATCGACCAGCAAGTTGACGTCGCGAAAAAAGAATCCGCTCGCTGGGCCGAGTTCGCCAAGACGATTACTTTTCATCACGGCGACATCAGCACGGAAGAAGACTTCAATCAGCTCAAGGCGTCGATCGAGCAGATTGAACGGGAAAAGTCACTCCCTGCACAGCGTCTCTTCTATTACGCAGTAAGCCCTCGCTTCATCGCGCCAATTACGGAGAACTTAGCAAGCGTCGGACTCATCAAACGAGATTCTCCCACCGACACTACCTGGGAGCGGATCATCGTCGAAAAGCCATTCGGTCATGATGCGGCCAGTGCGGCGGAACTCGACGGTTGCTTGCATGATCGAATCAACGAGCGACAGATTTATCGCATCGATCATTACCTTGGCAAGGAAACGGTGCAGAACCTACTTGCCTTTCGCTTCGCGAACGGACTCTTTGAACCTGTGTGGAACAACAACTTCGTCGAGCACGTGCAGATCACGGTGGCAGAATCGATCGGTGTCGAAGGACGCGCCGACTATTATGAGAAGTCCGGCGCCCTCCGTGACATGATGCAAAATCACATGATGCAGCTTCTCGCCACCACGGCGATGGAGCCACCCATCGCCCTCGAGGCGGACACGATTCGTGATGAAAAAGTGAAAGTCCTTCGATCAATCCGTCTTCCGAACGGCCCCACGGATGTGGAACTTTCCACCGTCCGCGGACAGTACGGCCCGGGCCAGATGGACGGCAAAGAGGTCATCGGCTATCGGCATGAAGAAAACGTCGATCCCAACTCTCTCACGCCAACCTACGTCGCGGCTCAGCTCTATCTTGATAGCTGGCGATGGGCGGGAGTGCCGTTCTATCTTCGTCACGGAAAGCGGCTTCCCAAGCGTGCGACAGAGATCGCGATCAAGTTCCAAACGCCACCTCTCGCTCTGTTTCGCGGCACCGGCGTCATCGGCAATTGCACGAATTTACTGGTCATTCGAATTCAACCGAACGAAGGAATCACCCTTTATTTCGGTGCGAAGAAGCCCGGATCAGGAATGAAGGTTTCGACGGTGGAAATGGATTTCGATTATCAGAAAAGCTTCCATCGCGAGATTCCCGAGGCGTACGAACGACTCCTTCTTGATGCGCTGCTCGGCGATCCGACACTCTTTATCCGTTCAGACGAAGTGGCCGCCACGTGGCGTTGGGCGGATGCGATTCAGAAAGGATGGGATCAGCTCCCACCGCCGCAGTTCCCGAACTACATCTCTGGAAGCTGGGGTCCTTCCATGGCGGAAAGCCTTTTCCCCTCGGGAAATGAAATCCCGAGCGGATCATGCCCCATGGGTTGGCGACGTTTCTAGGAATTGGACTCGCCATTGGATCGCGCGATCACGAGTCCGCCTGCTCGACGAGTATGGGAACCGATCGCCGCAATAAGACGCAACCAAACAGGAAAAGTCCGGCGGATACAAGCACCATGATCACGAATCCGAGCGGCTGCGTTATCCATCCGATGGTGGCCAGCTCGCGAGTCGCCGAGAGAAGTGGCGTCACCGGATTCAGCGCGAAAAGCCAACTCGCAGCTCCTTCGGTCGGCACGGGAAAAAAGACCGGCGTCAAGAAGAGCCAAAACGTAATGATCGTGTTCAAACTTTGACCGACATCTCGGTACAGCACGTGAAAGGGGGCGAGTGTTAGACCTATTCCCATTCCAAATAGAATCATGAAAAGAAGCGCGATCGGTGCGAAGATCACCATGAAACTGACCGGAAGCTTGAACCAAATCCCTGCGCCGATGATCAGAATCAGCTTGAAGAGAAAGTGAAAGATAACTTCGCCAAGTCGAGCGAGCGTTACCGCTTCAATCGGATAGTTCGCATGTGCGAGTGACCGAAGCTGCATCACCACTCCTTCGAGTGGCGCCATAATCGACTCCGTGAATGTCATCCAAAGCATCATGCTTAGAAGGACGAACGCGGGATAGGGAAGATCATCCGCGACTTCAGGAACGTTGATCACCTTTGCATGTCGAATGAGCGTGGCCCATGCGGCTACCGCAAGAGGTGGAAGGAAGAGGCTCATCAAACCGAAGAACGCTGCTTGCCGACTCTCCGCCAATCGACTGATGAAGAGTTCCCATGCAACGAACCGGCCCGAGACAAATCCATTCTTGACTTCGATCGTCGTCTCTTTGAAACGATCGAACCACGCTCGCAGACGAGGAAATGAATTCGTTTTGACCTGCACGCTCACGCCTGCTCGCCTTTCCTCGGTCCTGCCACCAGTAAAAGAATCGCGATTGATTTCAGAAGAAGGGTATCACGCGATTCTACCGCTATTGACGGGAAGAAGAAACAGACGGCGTTCCAGAGAATGCCGTCTGCTCCGATAATCCTCAAAAAGACCGAGTCCGCACCGTCAATTCAAGATCCGACCCAATCGCGCTAAACGCCGGCCGATTCGCGCGGGGGAAGCTCGATCTGCACTAAATTTGAATGCTGCAATTGCTGAGCCGCATCGGAGTCGACGTAATCGCTATGGCAGGAAGCCTTCGATCCCTTGCCGCTCATCGCCTTCTTTGTTTTTGAAGCAAGCTTGTGAATCTCTTCCGGACTCAGGACCCCACGCTTTTCAAGGATTGCCTGCTGGTCAGTCGAGAGCGCGGCCGACACACGAGCCTTTTCCCACTGATAGTCCGCTTCCTTCCCCGACGCGAACTCCTGAATCTCCTTTGAAATCCGAACGCTGCACCAGTCATGACCACACATCGCGCAGAAATCAGTATCGACGTCGAGATCTTCATCGTGAAGCGCGCGGGCGGTATCCGGATCAAAAGAGAGCTCGAAATGGCGTTGCCAATTGAGGGCAGCCCGAGCCTTCGTCAATTCATCGTCACGATCGCGACTTCCGGGAATACCAAGCGCGATATCCGCCGCGTGGGCCGCGATCTTGTATGCCACACAACCTTGTTTCACGTCATCTCTCTTCGGAAGGCCGAGATGTTCTTTCGGCGTCACATAACAGAGCATGCTCGCTCCGTGGTAGGCCGCGGACGTCGCGCCGATGCAGCTCGTGATGTGATCGTATCCTGGGAAAATGTCGGTCACCAAGGGACCGAGAACGTAGAACGGCGCCCCGTGGCAGAGGGATCGCTGCAACTTCATGTTGTATTCGATTTGATCGAAGGGGACGTGTCCCGGCCCCTCGATCATCACTTGTACTCCCTTGCGCCAAGCCCGCTCCGTGAGTTCTCCCAGCGTCGCCAATTCCGCGAGCTGAGCCTCGTCGGTCGCATCGGCCAAGCCGCCGGGGCGGAGTCCGTCGCCGATCGAAAAGCTGACGTCAAAGGCTCGCATGATGTCGCAGATTTGCTCCCACAACTCATACATGGGATTCTGCTGACGATGAGTGATCATCCACTTGGCGAGGAGGGAACCGCCACGGCTCACAATCCCGATCACGCGGTTTTTCACCAGCGGAAGATGTTCCCGCAAAATGCCTGCATGAATGGTGAAGTAGTCGACCCCCTGCTCCGCTTGCTTCTGAAGGGTGGCGAGAATGTCGCTGTGCGTCAGGTCTTCGATCTTTCGGCCAATGATCATGGAATAGATCGGCACCGTGCCGATGGGCACTTGGCTGTTCTGAATGATCGCGACGCGGGTCTTGTCGAGATCCCCCCCGGTCGAGAGATCCATGACCGTGTCCGCGCCCCATTTCTCCGCCCAACGAAGTTTGTCGACCTCTTCTTCGAGGCTCGATGAAACGGGTGATGCCCCCATGTTGGCGTTGATCTTGGTGTGGCTGGCCCGTCCGATCGCCATTGGATCGAGTTTGTGCTGTAAATGGACCTTGTTCGCGGGAATGATCATGCGGCCCGCGGCGACTTCGTCCCGCACCTGCTCGGCCGTGAGATGCCCCTCTCGCTCGGCGACGCGCCGCATTTCGGGGGTGATGATTCCGACCCTCGCGAATTCAAGTTGTGTGACCGGCTCGAATCCCTGCGGCGGTACCCATCGCCCGTTTTCCAAACGCCAATCCGCCGGCATGAAATCCCAAGCCGTTTTCGACGATGGTGCGGGCATCCCTGGGGTATCGGGAGAGGCATACGTCCGAGCGCCGGCCGATCCGGGCGCGATGGCGGGGGGCAAGGCGAAGCTGCCAGGTGTCGTTCCCACATGCTGACTCGATGGATTCGAGCCCAAGGAAGGAAGAGTCCAAGTTCGTCGCGATGACTCGTGCTGGGACATGAGGAGCATTTCCTTTTCACATCAAAAGCTGATCGTGATTCCGCTTGAAAGGAGCGTTATCCCACGTCAATTCGCGAGATGGTGTCACCAACAGCTTCTCGGAAGAAACAACAGCCTGCCGGAGCACTCGGCCGGCAAAGAGATCCATGAATTGATTGTAGGCGATTAGCCTCGTTCCCTCTCGTCTTCTTTGGAGGGAGTGAACCCAAATTCACCCGAAGCGGCAGGCCAGAAAGTGCCAATATCCTAACCGCTTGGTTTCCCGACTACCCGTTGACACGGGCGTTGGCGTCCGCCTTGCTGATAATCTTGACGACTTTCTTTCCCTTGAGTTGATGCGGCGTTCCCCAAAATTTCGAATTGCCTGCCACATCGACTAGGAGAGGGGAATTCGCCGATTTGTCGAGAGGGATGCAGTCCCCAATGCGAAGGCCGAGCAATTGCTCGGCCGTAATCGTCGTCTCCCCTAAATGGACCGTAAGCTCGATCGGCGCGTTTCGAAGTGCCGACAGGACGTTCTGCTTTCGCGAGTCTTTTCGGGTGTAGCTGAGCCACGTGTTCGCGGAGAGCTGATCAATGACCGGCTCGATGGAATTAAAAGGAATGCAGAAATTCATCATCCCGCGTAAATCGCCGATTGCAATTTCAAAACTAATGAGCACGACGACTTCATTCGGTGGAACGATGTAGACGAGTTGAGGATTCGATTCGATCCGATCGACCTTGAAATCGATGGGGATGATCTGTGACCAGACCGCCTTCAAATCGTCGATTGCGTACTTCGTCACACGATTGACCAAACGCATTTCAATGTCGGTGAGCGGTCGGCGGGGAATGAGGACGTCTCCCCTTCCCCCTCCAAGCAATCGATCGATCATCGGATACACGATCGACGGATTGATCTCGAGCACCATGTATCCGTCAAGGGGAGCACAGGTGACGACGTTGAAGCATGTCGGATTTTCGAGGCTGAACGTGAATTCGCTATAGGTCAATTGATCGACGCTGACGAGCTTGACATCGACGATCGTCCGAAGAAATCCGGAGAGAGACGCGCCGATATTACGACTGAATCCCTCATGGATCGTCTGCAAGGCACGCATGTGCTCCTTGCCGACACGCTCCGGCCTTTTGAAGTCGTAAAGGGTGACATCCCCTTGAACGGTGGGAGTGCTTACCGAAGAGGCCGAGGCAACGGGACGCGCCTCGCCGGCAGCCTCGGGCGCTCCGCCGGGATCGAGTGCGGAGAGAAGTGCTTCGACTTCTGTTTGGGTCAGTACGTCATTCATCGCTGACGATTCCGTCCAATCCACTCAGAGCCCTTCGAACCATGGGAACGGCTCTGAAATCCGTTATTCACAAGTGATCGAGGAGGAGAAACCTCATCCTCTACATCGTTCATGTCCGCAAATGGCCGTTCCCGAGAACGACCCACTTGTAGCTCGTTAGTTCTTCGAGTCCGCAGGGCCCGCGAGCATGGAACTTATCGGTGCTGATGCCGATCTCGGCTCCTAGCCCGAATTGTCCGCCGTCATTGAGCCGAGTGCTGGCATTCACCATTACCGCCGACGAGTCGACTTCACGCAGGAATCGCTGGGCCGCCGAGAAGTTTTCGGTCACGATCGTTTCGGTGTGCCCCGAACTGTGTTCCGCGATATGTTCGATCGCATCTTCCAAGCCGTTCACCACTCGGACGGACATGACGTAGTCACCGTACTCGGTGTGATAATCGTCTGGAGATGCCGGCTTGGCCTGCGGAACGACTTCACAAGTTCTGGGGCAGCCACGCAATTCGACTTTGCGTTCGAGAAGTCGCTTGGCAATGGCCGGGAGATTCTTCTCCGCGCCGTCCGCATCAATGAGAAGCGTCTCCGCCGCGTTACAAGTACTTGGACGCTGGCACTTCGAGTTCTCTGTGATCGCGATCGCCTTTTCGATATCCGCATCCACATGGACGTAAACGTGGCAAATTCCCTGAAAATGCTTAATCACCGGCATTGTCGCTTCTTCCGCGACCCGGCGGATCAATCCCTCACCACCGCGAGGAATGGCGACGTCAATGAATTGATCGAGCTTCAAAAACTCACCGACCGCCTCCCGATGGGGAATGTCGACCACCGTGACGGCATCGGTCGGCAATTGATGTTGAGCGAGGGCTTTCTCAATGATTTGACCGACGATGAGGTTTGAGTGCCTAGCTTCTTTTCCGCCGCGAAGGATGACTCCGTTTCCACTCTTCAAGCAAAGAGCCGCCGCATCCGTCGTGACGTTAGGCCGGCTTTCATAGATGAAGAAAATCACGCCGAGCGGAACGGTGACTTTTCGAAGTTCGAGACCGTTGGGACGAATCTCTCCCTTAATGACTCGTCCGATAGGATCGGGCATCGCCGCGATCTCTTCCACGGCAACCGCCATCTCTTCAATCCGCTGGCTCGTCAATCGAAGCCGATCGATCTGCGACTTGTTCAGTCCGAAACCGGGCGCGGACGCGATATCTTCTTCATTCGCAGCGATGATCCGATTTGCTTCACTTCGGAGTAGTGTTGCCAACGTTCGAAGAGCACGATTCCGTTCCTCGCCGGTAAAAGTCGCCAGCTTGCGAGCGGCGGCTTTTGCCCCTTTTGCCTTCGCAACGCAATAGGAACGGATGTCTAAGTCCACCGTGCTCATGTCGCCCCTTCTACCTCGATCGCACGTGCGATCTTTAACGCGTCCGCCACGGCTCCCACGTCATGAACGCGAAGAATGTGAACACCCTTCAAATAAGCGAGAACCGAGCTGGCGATCGTTCCATGAATTCGCCCCGCTTCTCCTCGCCCGGTAATCTCCCCAATGATCCGCTTTCGTGACGCCCCGAGCAGCACCGGCCGGCCAAGCGAGGCAAACTCGTGAAGACGGTTCAGCAGCCTCAAATTGTCGAGCCGCCTTTTGGCGAAGCCGATCCCCGGATCAAGTATCGTTCGTTCGAGTTCGACCCCGGCCGCGCTCAGCCGGGCCAGTCGCTCCCGAAAGTACTCGATGAGATCAGCCACAACCTCCGTGTATTCCGTTTGTTCCATCATATCGGCCGGGGTGCCCCGCATGTGCATCACAATGCACGCTGTCTTGGTTGCAGCAGCGACTTCCACCATCGCGGGATCGCGAAATCCGGTGACGTCGTTAATGATCGATGCCCCCGCTTCGATCGCTTCTCGCGCGACGCTTGCCTTATAAGTATCAATCGAAATGGGCGTATCTGTTTGTGCAGAAATACCTTCGATCACGGGAAGAACTCGCCGAAGTTCCTCGGCATCTCCGACGGGCGTTGCCCCTGGACGGGTTGATTCTCCCCCTACGTCCAGCCAATTCGCTCCCTCGTCGACCAGCTTCAGCGCATGATCCACAGCCCGGTTCGGGTCGAAGAATTGTCCTCCATCCGAAAAGCTGTCAGGCGTGACATTTACGATTCCCATGAGCAACGGGTATTCACCGAGAGAGAGGGATCGTTGTCCCCACGCCAGTCGAGTCAGGGAGCGGTCAACAAGCATCGCAACTCCCTTCCCCCATCGAGAACCATCGATCCCTCCGGCAATAGTTTTCCGATAGCCATCTCTCCGATCACCGTAAAGAGCAAAAGGAGCCAGGCAAGGAGAAATAGGTAGTTTGACACGAGTTTGCGGTTAGGGTTCGGAATGCGCCGACCACTGTCGAGATTGTTTGAGAATCCGAATCGAGCGGGAGCGCCGCATAGAGTATCTTTTCGAGGATCGGGAATACTGTAACGTGCCTTTACGGAAGGGGTGACAACGATATGAACGTTCGTCACCCTTCGTTTTTCGTCCGGCCCCATTTTGGTGCGACTTGGCGTCATACCGGCTCCCGGTTCCTGATGTACGCCGTGGTCGGAGTCATTGCCGGCCTGGGAGCAATCGCCTTTCAGTTCCTGTCACAGCTCGTCGCCCTATTTACACTTGTCAGCATCGCGGGCTACGCACCGCTTCAACCCCTTGGTGAGGAGAACATCTTTCAGGCGACGCCCGCCGACTTCTCGCCACTTCTCCTCATCGGTTGCATCACGCTGGGCGGCTTCATCTCGGGAATTCTCGTCTTCACATTCGCGCCGGAAGCAGAGGGACATGGCACCGATGCTGCGATCGAGGCGTACCACCAAAAAAAGGGAATCATCCGCGCGCGTATTCCGCTGGTAAAGATGATTGCGTCCGCCATTACGATCGGGACCGGCGGATCGGGCGGACGCGAAGGGCCGATCGCCCAGATTGGTGCTGGGTTCGGTTCGCTGCTTGCGGTCTGGCTCGGATTACCGGCTCGTGATCGTCGTATTCTACTCGCCGCCGGTTTAGCGGGGGGGATCGGAGCGATCTTCCGGGCACCCTTAGCCGGAGCCATCTTCGCGGCAGAGATTCTTTATCGAGATGCCGACATCGAATCGGACGTGATCGTTCCATCGGTCATCACTTCCACCGTCGCCTACTCGGTCTATACGCGGAGCATCTCGACAGAGAAACGCTACGATCCCCTCTTCGGCAATTCGATCAACTACACGTTGCAATCGCCGATGGAGCTTATTCCCCTTGCTCTCCTCGCGGTTGTGCTCGTCATAGTGGGGATTTTCTACATCCGATTCTTTTATGGTACGCATCATGTTTTTACGCGAATCCCACTCCCCAAGCCGCTTAAGCCCGCTCTAGGAGCATTTCTCGCCGGGCTGACGGCTCTTGGCCTTTATCACCTATATGGCAATGACATGCGCGCCCTCGCCGTCCTGACGACCGGATATGGCCTGTTGCAATCGACGTTCACCGACTGCGCGTCGGTGGGAATCCCGCTTCTCTTATCAGTCGGACTGATCAAGATTTTGACAACTTCACTCACGATCAGTTCCGGGGGATCGGCGGGGGTTTTCGGTCCGTCGCTTGTCATCGGAGGATGCGTCAGCGGCGCGGTCGGGCTCTTCATGAATCAGCACTGGCCGGGCATCACACCAAAGCCCGAGGTCTTCGCCATCGTCGGCATGGCGGGGTTCTTTTCCGGCTGCGCTCATGCTCCACTCTCGACGATCGTGATGGTTTCAGAACTGACAGGAGATTATCGACTACTTCTGCCGACGATGTGGGTTTCGACACTCTGCTTTGTCTTTTGCCGTCGCTGGACACTCTACTCGAAGCAGGTCCCTTCGCGCATCGATTCACCCGCTCATTTCGGCGATCGGCAGATCGATGTCCTGGAAGGCATTTTGGTCGAAAGCATTCCTCTCGAACCGCAGGTCACTGTTCGTGAGGATGCGAGCTTTCGTGAGATTGCTCAGATTCTCAATGATCACCGCCAAAACTACTTTCCAGTCGTCAACGGGAAGGGAGAACTGGAAGGAATTTTCACCGCGAACGATGTTTGGCGTTATTTGTCAGACGGTCCACTGCTTGATCTCGCGATCGCGGCTGACGCGATGTCCGGACCGCCCGTCACCATCTCACCCAAAGATGATTTGAACGTCGCACTCGAGCGATTCACTCAATTCAATCACGATGAATTGCCAGTTGTCGATCCCGCCAACCCCAAGCGGCTGATCGGCATGCTTCGGCGGAAAGACCTATTCTCCATCTACCTCGATCGCATTCATGCGATCAGGCAGCAAGTGAAATCGTTTGTTTGATCAATCCTGACTGGGAGAATTGGTGCTTTGACCAATCTCATCAAAGCCAGTGTTCCTGATGATGAAAGTTTCTCAATAACGACTCGTTGAGAAGGCCATGAAGGATTCGGCGGCGGTGACATCACTATGTCAGAATTCTAGGGCCGGCGTCGTCGTTTTCGATCTTTGATTGCTTGTTCCGTGAGTTCCAGATTACGGCGTGCATTGGGATCATCGCCGGCGGCGCGAAACTGCTCGGCGGCTTCTTCAAGCAGGCCGGACTGCCCCAATAGAATTCCGAGATTGATCCGAGGTTCAATCCAATCCGGTTTGCAACGAATCGCCCGACTGTACTCCAGCATGGCCTCCTTTTTCCGATTGTCGATCGCGAAGAGCGTAGCCAGCATGTAATGCGCCTGTGCCCAATTCGGGTCGGTCTCGGTCGCCTTCCGCGCGAGATCCGTCGCCAACTTTGTTTGCTTCGCATTAGCTAATAAAGCGGCCATACTGGTTTGCCGCTCAGCAAGATTAGTCTCTAGCTTATAGTACGGTTGGTAACGCCATGCCGCGGCGCGAAAGGCGATCATCAACAGGATGACGCCAATCAGGCAAAAGAATCCGCTCAGTAAGGCTCTACTCATTTTGAGCTCGGTACTGCAGGTGGTGAAGGTAATTGCGATCCAATGTTTTGCAAGTCACTCATTTCGCGGGCAGCGGCATCAAAGTAACCCAAACGACCGATTACTTCAGCCCGCGCCACGTCGCGAGCCAACCAGTCACGGGATGGCTCTGGCATTGTCGTTTGCCAAGCCAACACGATCCCCGCCAACATGATGCAAAGAGAGACAGAGACGATCTTGTCGGCCATGCCACGTGCGGCGCCAGATGTCGATACCAAGAGAAGAGTCAACAACACCCCCATGAGATAAGGTAACAGCCCGACGATCGGTCCGGCAAAACTACCTAGGTGAGGTGCGATATAGCCGTCACGTAACAGAGGCCAAACCAGCGTGAAAAATGGGTTGTGGAAGTCTTGTGGAAACAACGGCACCGTCACCGACGCCATTGCCGCCAGCACGACACCAACGATGGCGAGCCCTCCAAAAACGATCGACAGGGGGTGACTCGCATTGAGTTCGCGAACCGCCCCTGCGATACCCACCATGAGGAATGGAACCGTCGCGACAAGATAACGTGTGCCGATTCCCCAACCGCCACGCCAGTCGATCGTCGTCATCGCAAATAAAAGTAGTCCGATAACGATTGCTGCCGAGCATATCGCGTCAGCACGAAAGGTCCCGCCGCGAATCTGTCGCCACCAACCAATCGGTGCCAATGCAAGTATCGGCGACAGGAAGCACATCCCCCTCGCCGGCGAGAACAGCATGCCGATCGCTGACAATAAGTCGATCTGTTGCATGCCTAAGAAGCCCGAATCGTAGAGGTTGCCATATATGGGTGACGCATGGTAAACGAACCCAGTCTTAAGGGGATGGCCAAAGCAAACCCAGTTGTATCCCATCCAGACTACCAGCGACGGTGCCAGGCCGAGGCCAAAAGCAAGCGCCTGTTTCCAATTGAAACGGGGCAGAAAGGTGGCGATCCCTAAAGTGGCGACGGCTACCATGACCACGTAGTCGTTCAGGAATGCCACCCCCGCTAATGCTCCTCCCAAAAGGCCGGGGGCTAATTGACCCTTCAGATCCGGGTGGGTCCAACAGCGACGAACGCTCAAGAAGGCCAGAAAGAGAAACCATGCCGCAGGAACGTGCGCGAAGAGCTGCGTCGAATAGATGTAGAAATTGGTGCCGAGGGCACCAGCGGCCACGACGGCGATCGCTCGATCTTCGCGCCCCGTCCACGCGCGAAACCAAGGGAGCGTCAACCACCAAAATCCGATCGTCGGCAGCGACACGCACAGGATTCGTAAGGCGATGAACAGAGTCTGCATATTGATGGACGCGGGAGAAATGGCGGCAACGACCCAAGTGACAGGAACGAACAGAAACGACGTTCCCGGTGCCTTGTCGGAGTAGAAATGATTTTGGTAGAGAGCTTTGTCGAGTGTGTCGCCATAGGTCGATAGGCACTTGTCAATTTGAAACGTACCATATTCGGCCATGGCGACGGACAGATAAACACGGCTCGCGGAATTGGGCTCCTTCCAATGCGGATAGGCATTCAGCATCCAGCAGAGTTGCAATACCAGCGCGGTTAGCAGCAACAGGTGCAACCAATGACTGCGGTCGGGTGATTCGTCGTCCTGGATCGTATCCAAACCGGTCTGACGATTTTGATCCATCCCCGCCCCTCATATTTTTCGAGTTCTAATGAAGCCCTGGGAAATCGCCAATGCTCGGTCGCGACTCCCGCAACAGCGCCGTCGGTGAGTGCTGCGTGTTGTTGCCTGTGCGAACCGCGGGATTGATCGTAGAGGCCTCCCGATCTAGGGCCTGATCCATCTCGCAATCGTGAGGCGTCGCGTGCTCTCGTCGTCTCATGGGGGGCCGAGTTATTGATTCCATCAGTAAACCGAGCCTACGACACCGACTCTAATTCCTTCTTGGCCGCACCTTCGCGACGAGCCTTCCAAAGCTCGATGATGATCGGCACGACGGACACGAACACGATGAACAGCGTGATCTCGGTGAGGTGTTTCTTAACGAATTCGACCTCGCCTAAGAGAACGCCCGCAATCACGAAGATGGAGATCCAAGCAACTCCACCGACCACATTGAACGTCGCGAAGCGAACATACGACATCTTCCCCACCCCCGCGAGGAAGGGAGCAAATGTTCGAACGATTGGAACGAACCGGGCAAGGATGATCGCCTTACCGCCGTACTTGTCGTAAAAGGCTTGCGTCTTGTCGAGATACTCCTTCCGGAGGAATGGGTACTTCCCATTCAGCACTTTCGGCCCCAGAAAATTCCCCACGGTATAGTTCACCGCATCGCCGAGCACCGCCGCGATCGACAAAAGAATGAGGAGAAGCGGAACGTTCAGATCCCCAACCGCCGCCACCATCCCCGTCGCGAAGAGAAGCGAGTCACCGGGAAGAATGGGTGTGACAACAAGGCCCGTCTCGCAAAAGATAATCAGGAATAGAAAGAGATAGATCCAGGCTCCGTAATCCTTGATGAGGAGTGGGAGTTGTTCGTCCATGTGCAGGACGAACTTGGTGAAGAAACTGACCCATTCGCCGACATTGGCCAACAGGAAGAATTGAGTGTCGATGTCGAACATGAAGCGAGCCTTCGAGTAATAGAATCAAAGCGGGTCGGCCAACGCCGTCCGGCCATTGAATGAGAATGGGACGTACCCCCCAAACCGGGCGGTTTAACAGTACGACATATCTGCGGCCGCAGAAACAGCCCTTTAGGCCCTGCCGACGCCGCCGTCGCCATAAAATGCTGTTCGAGTCTAACTCGGTTCCAATTTCAGAACAGTAAAAAGGGATGAAGAGGGAATGTTGCCGATCAGCCGCTGGGCCATTTGGGAATCGACCCTCTTCCGGTATCTCCTTGGGCCGACGGTTGCCATCATTCTGATGACGTTTCTCGTCTTACGATTTGCCGGAATTGATCGAAAGAACTGGTTCGAAGACAGCACGATCTATCAAACAAGTCCCGAAGGCCCCGAATGGCAGCCCTTCAGCAAACCGAAGCTCTCGTCACTCCGGGATCAGAATCAGTTGATCTTGGTCCACTTCGTGGCGAATTGGAGCCCACAATCCCTTCAAAATCGAGTCGCTCTTTGCTCGAGCGACCGCCTTTCCCACCTATTCGATGATTTTCACGTCCGGCTGCTTCTGGCTGATGCGAATACCCCAGGAAGCCCTGCCGTCGAGGCACTTCATGAATTAGGAGAAGAGGCTTTTCCTCTGATCGCGATTTACAAACCGGGCGCTCAGCATGCCGTTCTCTTCCGGGGTAAGCTCGACGAGAATGCCATTGCCGCTGAAATCGTTAAACCCCCTGATAACCCATAGTCATTTTCTCACGGCTTCGCGATGATTCCTGAGAGTTTTACCTCTTCGAAAAGCCCGGTGTCATCGAACGAACCGAGGCCGATCTTTCCCTTCGTGAATGTCTTGTCTTCGGCCACCATCGACGGCTTGGTCATATCATCGAAATAGACTTCGATTCGTCCCGATTTCGCATCCCGCTTGATGCGTGCCTTATGCCAATCGTCGGTCCAATTCGTCCCGTCCGTTCGCTCCTTGGCGATCGACAATCGGGGCTTTCCATCCACGATGAAAATCGAGTTCGAATGAGGGTCCGACTTGCGGCCGAAATGGACGTAGTAAAAGTGCTCCGGGTCCTGATAGCCGAAGAAGAGGCAAAGGTCACGGTGATTGTAATTCCGTGTCGTACTTTGAAACTTCACATCGAGCACGAAATCTTCAACGACGGGGGATTCAAGAATGGCCATTCCCTCGGGTGAGCGAACCTTGGGCTTATAGTTGCTCTTCTGAAAGACATCGAGGACCGTCTTATCCCCGGACTGACTCACTCGCCAGGCCTTGGAGTCGGTGGGGAGCCAACCGTTCAGCCCCTCCTTCGCGAAATCGCTCACATAAACCAAGGGAAGGTTGGGCTCATCGGCATTCAACCAGCCGTGCGCCGCTGTCATCGTCGTCAATATCAACACAACAATTTGCCGCATCTACCTATCCCCCTCAGATTTCGCGCGATCCTCTTCCAAATCCTGCGTGTCGAATGGTCCGCCCCAATCGAAGCGAAGACCGGAATCTGTCGCATTTTGGGATCATCGGTTCCACTTCGCAATGGGCCGATTTTGCGAATGACTTGTCGAACGGCGTCATTTTCCAAGAAAGGTACGAGAATGGTAGGGGTTGGAATCGTACGGAAGGCTGTCACTTTGACCAAGTCGGTCGCCGGATCGAATGGTAAACTGAACCGAAGCGGGATGGGGAACGGAACCAACGAATGTCACTGCAAATCTACATCAACGGCAAGTTTTACCCGAAGGATGAAGCAAAGGTCAGCGTCTACGATCACGGCTTGCTCTACGGCGACGGCGTGTTCGAAGGTATTCGCTCCTACAACGGTAAAGTTTTCCGTCTGAAAGAACACGTGAAGCGGCTCTACGAGTCCGCTCAAGCGATCATGCTGCAGATTCCGATCTCGCAAGATCAAATGGCAGCCGACATCGAAAAGACGGTCTCGGTCAATGGGCTGGTCAACAGCTACATTCGGGTCGTCGTCACCCGCGGAGCCGGCGCTCTGGGACTCGATATCCGCAAGACGAGCGATCCACAGGTCATCATCATCGCCGACACCATTCAGCTTTATCCGGAAGAGCTCTACGAGCGCGGCCTCGACATCATCAGCGTCGCGACGATTCGGAATCATCCGAACGCCCTCAATCCGCGCATCAAGTCGCTGAACTACTTGAACAATATCCTCGCGAAAGTTGAGGGGCAGCTTGCCGGTTGCCCGGAAGCGCTCATGGTCAATCACAAGGGTGAGATTGCCGAGTGCACGGGAGACAACATCTTCCTGGTTCGAGAAGGACGGGTTCTCACGCCGTCGCTCGAGGCGGGAATTCTAGAGGGAATTACCCGGAACGCGGTGCTCGAGTTGAGCCGCGCAGCCGGCTATCCGACCGAGGAGCTGTCACTCACTCGGCACGATGTGTACATCGCCGACGAGATCTTCCTCACCGGCACCGCGGCCGAGGTGATTCCTGTCGTGAAGGTCGACAACCGCGTGATCGGCAACGGCAAGCCGGGCCCAATCTTCAAGGACCTCAAGGCCCGCTTCACCAAGCTCGCCAAGGGGGAGTAACAACCTGTTGTAGAGTCGTAGGGTCCCCGCCATTACGGAGATCAAAGATCGACGATAATGGTGGGATTCGACTCTAAACAACAGGTTCAAGAGGCTTATTGCAGAGCTTTAGGGACCCCATGGTCAAGGAGATCGAAGATCGACGCAGGCCGTGGGTAAAAGCCCATTGCAATAGGCTCATAAGACCCTGTTGTAGAGTTGTAGGGTCCCCGCCATTACGGAGATCAAAGATCGACGATAATGGTGGGATTCGACTCTAAACAACAGGTTCAGATGGCTGGGTGGTCCAGACAACTTGTTGTCTGGATGCCAAAGGCGCAAGAGGGAGTGTTTTCTACCTGACGCAAGCCATGTGCTTATTGTCAAGTATTCAGCCCTCTTGTTGCTTCGCAACCCAGGCAACGAGTTGCCTGGGCCACCCGGGGACGACAGTGGCAAGGATACGTTTTCGACCATCAAATCATCGCAATTCGCGAACGAAGACGTTATCTTCGTGGCTAGAAATACCTGACGGGGAACTTGATCATGCACATCGAGCTCAAGAAGATTTGCGTCTGCACCGATTTCAGTGAGCCCGCGCTACGGGCGTTTGATTACGGCCTAACCTTCGCCCGGAATTTTGGCGCGGAATTGCATCTGGTGCACGTGATCGAGGACATCATTCCGACCGTTCCCGAGCCCGGCATCTCGCTTCTGCCAACACAGGAAATCATGACCGGCCTTCGCCAAGGCTCCACCGAAGCGATGAATAAGCTTCTCAAAAGCCGTGATGTTTCGGGAGTCACCGTCAAGGAGGTCATCCGTGAAGGTGTTCCGTTCCGCGAGGTCGAAGTTTATGCCAAGGACCAGCAGATCGATCTCATCATCGTCGGGACCCACGGCCGAACCGGCCTGACGCACCTGCTTCTCGGCTCCGTCGCCGAGCGCGTCGTTCGCTCCGCCCCCTGTCCCGTCCTGACCGTGCATTCACGCGAGCGGGAGTTCGTGAAGGAGTAGAACTTTTCTTTGCGGTGCTCTTCGATTCTTAACCTCAGCCCCGTCGAGAACCGATGGGGCATTTCTCGTTCTTGGCCCGGCCCTCCCCCCCCCCTTTCCTCTACCACCAAAATTCAGCCCCTTGTACGATCCGGGCGGATTGGACTTGAGGGCAATACGCGCGCGGCGCGTTGAGGGAGAGGCCGACGATGTACGTCGTCACGGGTGGCGCGGGATTTATCGGATCGCAATTGGTGGCGGCTCTGGCGGCCCATCCGGCGAACCAAGTCGTCGTTTGCGATCGATTCAGCACCGACGATCGCTGGAAAAACGTCGCCCGATCGCCGGTCGAGGAGTTCGTCACGCCAGCTCGCCTTTTCGACTTCTTGGCCGAGCGCGCACACGACATCACCGCGATCCTGCACATGGGGGCGATCTCCGCCACCACCGAGCGAGACGTGGACGCCATCATTGATCAAAATATCCAAACCACGCGACGGCTCTGGAACTGGTGCACGCTGCACGACGCCAGATTCATCTATGCCTCTTCCGCCGCGACCTATGGCGACGGCGAACAGGGCTTTCGGGATGACGACTCACTCGACTATTTGTCAGCGCTTGAGCCACTCAACGCCTATGGTTGGAGCAAGCATCACATCGACCGATGGGTAGCCCGTTCGATTGCTCGGGGCGAGCCGACACCTCCTCAATGGGCGGCCCTCAAGTTCTTTAACGTCTATGGGCCGAACGAATACCACAAAGGCTCGATGCAAAGTGTCGTCGCGAAGTCGTTTCCCGTAGCGGCCAAGAACGAAGTCGTCTCCCTCTTCCGATCGCACCGGGCCGGCTATTGTGACGGCGGACAACTGCGGGACTTCGTTTACGTGAAGGATTGCGTCCGGGTGATCGAGTGGCTCCTCGAACAACCCCAGGTTTCGGGGTTGTTCAACATCGGCACCGGACAGGCGCGAAGTTTTGAGGACTTGGTGAACGCGGTTTTCGCCGCGCTCGGCAAAGAGCCTCGCATTCGCTTCATCGACATGCCCGAAGAAATCAGAGAGAAGTATCAGTACTTCACGCAGGCAGAGATGACGAAACTCCGAGCGGCAGGTTATCGGACGCCGTTCTATTCGCTGGAGGACGGAATTCGGGACTACGTCCAAAACTACCTCGCGACCGACCATCCGTACGAAGGGAGCGAGCTAATGATCCAACGAGCCGAGCCTTCCCGCCGTGCGGGATGACACAACCTATTGGAAGATACTCAGCCTTCACGTCCAAACGGCGAGTGATAGCTCGACCAAACACAACGAAACAAGTACCACGCTTACTCCGCCAGCCATCAGCCAGTCTCTTCGCGAGAAGCGGGGAGAAGGCGGGAGATGAAGGGGGCCGAACGTTCGGGCAGCCATGGCTCGACAAATTCGATCTGATCGATCAAGGCTCCGCACAAGCAACATCCCGAGCGCCATCGCCGCTGCGGAGTATCCTTGAAGAGTTGGCCTTAAACGAAATCCACGCGATAGCATGGCCACGCGAAGTCGTTGAAACTCCAGGCGAAGTAATGAGAGATAACGAACGCTCATTCCAAGCAACGAAGGAAATGGTTCCGGCAAGTGAAGTCGACGAAATGCATCCAGCATCCCCAGCATTCCGAGTGGATCAAGCAATGCCGTCGAAACGAGAAGAATCGCATTCGCACGTAGCGTAATTCGCGCCGGAAGAATCGCCCCTTTTGTGGACCAATGCCAATCAAGAATTGCCGGCCCCTTCCACTCAAGCGGCAGAAGGAGCCAAAAGAAAACCATCATCACGTTGAGCCCAATCAGACGGCGACCGAGTCGGGGAAGCTTCGTCGAGCTTGAAATGACCGCGATCACTCCCACCGCTAAAGCCATCGCGAGCGTCCCCCATTGCGTGGAGATCGCGACCACAACGGCAAACGTCACCGCCGAGAGGAGCGGAATGCGCGGATCGATGGACTGTCTCATCTCACCCTCTGCCGCAAGAAGAGGAGAAGGCCCAAGATGCCAACGATAAAGCCTATACCACCGACGATATCGCGAAGCCCGATGGAACTCTCTAGCCGATCGATTTGTTCGCGCATGAGCTTTAGCTCTAACTGAATCTCACGCTTGAATTGCTCGTCGCTTTGCGTGATCTGGTGGGGCGAATCGGGGATGGAATCAGGCAAGGGGGGGAGATCGGTCGGTAACTGCTCTTCTTTCACCGTCACTTCCGCATGATGTAGGTCGATCGTCCGCGCGCGAATCAAATAGTCGCATCGAACGGGGACAGGTTGACGAAAACGCCCCTCCGCATCAGCCGTCACCTCGGCAACAATTTTGTAACGGGGATCGATGAATTGAACGACCGTCCCAGCGGCAGGCTCCCCTCCCGGATAGCTGAGCAGTCCGGTAATCTCTTTCCCTTCGACCGCCACGACGAGGCGAAGATCATGCGCCGCTAATGGAGACCCGATCACGAGCACGCAAAGGAGCGTCAGAAATGCATGACTATGATACATGAATCCTCCGCTCTTGAATGAGTGGAAGCGGTCGACCGATGATGTCTGGACGGACTCGAGCGAGGAATGTCACCGTCGATCCCGTGAGCATTCCCTCGATGAGCATGAGGGGCAGATTGGCCGCGAAGTATACAGGCAAGTATCCGAGGAATTCCAAGCTGCTGGCGGCATACGCGGTCGCGACGATCGCGCACGCCAGCAGTATCGAACCTGCACCTAATAAGAATCCTCCACCGAACACCATGCCAACGCGATGAGCATTCAGCACGGGTCGAAGTGCTGTCGCGAGAATGGGACCTGGCAACGCCATTGCAACGACGTTAACCCCGAGTGACGTGATTCCGCCATGTCCGAACATCAGCGCCTGAAAGATGAGCACTAAAGTAACGGCGAGAAATGTATGCCATCCAAGAAGTAGTCCGAGCAAGCCGCAAAGGACAAGATGAATCGACGTTCCTGTGAGTGGAACAGGGACATGCCAGAGGCTCGCGGCAAAGAAGAGGGAGGATAGGACCGCCACCCGGGGAATATCTCGGTCCTGCAAATGCCGAAGGGAGCCGGCCAGACCGATCATTCCACCGGCTGCCCCAACCGCGAGAACGGCCGGCGCGAGTTGTCCATCCCCCACATGCACTGAGCAGACCCCCTTCGTCAATTCGATCGAACACTAGTCTTCCGCGATCCGGCCTAAGATTCGCCAAACTGTCCGTTGATGCATTCGATAGAGATATGCTCCCAACAATGCTGCCCCCATCGTCAACCCCGCGTGGGCGATACTCGCATGATGAAGTGGATGGAACCCACGCAGCACTTCGAGCGTCGCAACGACGAGTCCACAGTAACAAGTCACCGCCACGAACATGCTCAGTCGGGTCTCACGTATTCGACCTCGAAGCCCGGCGATCATGAAACCAAACAGTGTGAACGATGTCCCAGCTTCGACGAGCAGAAAGACTCCGTCCAGCGGCACGAGATCGTAAAGCGGCGTCAAATGATCGAACCACCGCCTCCAATGCCATGGGAGAGCCAAGGGCTGCCACGGCGAAAGAGCGCTTCCCAGCAAATAGAGAAGATAAACAGGCAATACGCGGCGAAGGCACTTTTCCTCGAATCGCCTGCTCTTTCCATAAGCCGGCCCACGAATCCTCTGTGCAAGGTACACCACTCCTAGTGTCGTGCCGAGGACAATTAGGCATCGAACAATCGAAGGGCGAGGAGAGTAGAAGAAGGCGGGAGACATCGAAACGATAAACCAAAGAGCGACAAAGACGAGTACGTGAAGCCAGGTCCATGGTCGAGATGGTACCAACCGATGGTGGGCAATCGTCGCCACAACGATTCCACCCACAATGCCTAAACAAAGCGCGAGCCAGACGCGATCCGGTTCCTGCTGAGTCAACCGAGAGTTTAGACCGAATACCGGAATGAGGAGGTAGAAGACCCCCGCCAGGGGGAGCTCCAGCGTTAGCCCTTGGATGCCTCGCCAACGCAAAAGCCAATCGACGCAATCAAATGCGAATCGACCGATCACCGCTCCCAGAATATTCGTCGCCACATCGACCACGCTGGTCACGCGCGGCGGAAAGAACATCTGCAAGAGTTCGACCGAGATACTTAATAGTGCCGCCCAGAAGATACTGCTCCAACTCTTCTGATTCCGATCGAGGCAGAGTCGAAAGATAAATCCGATCGGAATGAAGACAAGAATGTTTCCGACGATGTCTCGCAAAATGAGGATGGAAGTGAACTGCTTCGTATCGAGCGGATTAAAGAATCGCGGTTCCCATCCCAGTCGGAACGGGGCCAAAGTTGCCAGCACGATGATAAGAGTCAAATAAGCCGCGAGGGGAATTCCCAGCGATTCGCGCACCGCTTGTCGCGGCATGTCCCGCAAGGCCCCGCCCCCTTGCGGCAACGGTTCCTCCCCCTCGGGCGATTTGGTCACGAAATCATTCCCCTGGCCGTCACGGAGTTCGCTCCTTAAAGGAGTCGGTTGATTCCATGCGAATTTGTCGGCTACCATTACTATGGGTTCGAGCTTCCGGGGGAGAATGTTCGGCGCCCAAACACCCCTTCGATGAAGTTCACCTCAGGCCTGCTATTGGATACGCATAAAAATCCGTCACCGTCATGGACTTGCTCCATTGAGATGAGATGCGGCTTCCCACTTTTTTCGTCGATGTGTCATGGAGATTTCGCGCCCCACGGGGGGGACGGACCATGGGTCACGACCAGAAAGATCGAATTCCGCGAGTGCTTTCTCTCACAAGCGGAGGTGACTGATTCGTAATGAGCAATGACCTCTAAGCGGTGCGACAGAGCGGGCTGTCCGTGGCTTCATCGCTCGGAGGCACAAGAAAGGGCCGTGTTGGCCCTCGGAGTGGCTGCCGTGCTAGTGGACCCATCACTAGCACGGCAGCTCAATTTGATGCTGCCACATCCTCACCTTTCAACGTCAGCAGATGTCCGCGTCACTCCCTGACACGTATCGTAAAGAAACGGACACTGGACAAAACAGAATCGAACACGACGCGCGATCGAGATCACCGTGCGATGATTCAAACCGAGCGTCGCATTTCGGCGATGCGGGAGACTGGAGATGGCCAAAACGCTTTCGGGCAAAAAAGTCCTGATCTTCGTGGGAGACGATTATGAAGATCTCGAACTTTGGTATCCCAAACTCAGGCTCATCGAAGCCGGGGCGGGAGTCGTCGTCGCTGGTGAAGAGGCAGGCAAGCTCTATCACGGCAAGCATAGTTATCCCTGCCGTTCCGACGCCGCGATCAAGGAGATCAAGTCGACGGATTTCGCGGGCGTCATCTGCGCCGGCGGATGGATGCCCGACAAGCTCCGCCGACTCGACTTGGTGAAGATGCTCGTCAAAGAGTTCGATCAAGCGGGCAAGCTCATTGGGGCTATCTGTCACGGGGGCTGGATTCCTGTCTCGGCCGACGCCTATCGTGGCGTCCGCGTCACCAGTTCCCCTGGCATTAAAGATGATGTCATCAATGCAGGTGCGACCTGGGAAGACACGCCTGTGGTGGTCGACCGGCATCACATCACCAGTCGGAAGCCCGACGACCTCCCCGATTTCATGGCAGCAATCGTGAAGTTTCTCGCAAACTGAGCAGAAGCGGTGATGCAGCAACGACTTGAATCAGGAAAGATTCACCGACTCATTTCAAGAACCGCGCCCAAGTGCCGCAGTTGACGGTTTGTCAGTTTTCGACGACCTGTCTAAAATAGCCCCCATGGCTACTTCTGAACGGAAGAAACGACAGATTCGAGAGCGCGAGGAGATGATCCTCGATATCGCCCGGCGGATGCTCGTGGATCATGGTTATCGCGGTCTGAGTATGGACCGCATCGCCGACGCCACGGAGTACTCCAAAGGGACCATCTATCAGCACTTTACGTGCAAGGAAGACCTCGTCATCGCCCTGTCGATTCAGACGATGGCCAAGCGAGAAGAGTTCTTCAAGCGGGCTGCTCAATTCCAGGGGCGGACACGCGAGCGAATCGTCGCGATTGGCGTCGCCGAGGATCTCTTCGTCCGGCTGTATCCGCACCATTTCCGTAGCGAACAAATCGTGCGGATGTCCTCCCTCAGCGAAAAAACCTCGCCCACTCGAAACGATGCCCTAGAAGCGATCGAACGTCGATGCCTCGCCACGGTGGCTGAAATCGTAGGCGAAGCGATCGCGCATGGAGAGGTGACGCTTCGGGATGGAATGAATGCCGAGGATATTTGCTTCACCCTTTGGTGCATGACGCTCGGTGCCCACACGCTCATGGCGTCTGAAATCCCGCTTGCCAAGCGCGGCGTGCGAGATGCATCGAAGGCTCTTCGGTTCGGCACGCAGTACTTGCTCGATGGCATGGGCTGGCAACCCGCGATGCATGCCTTCGATATCGGAGCAACCGTCGCTCGCATTCGTGAAGAGATTTTTCCAGAGGAGACCGCTCTCGCGTTCGGCCCCCGAAACGGAGAGAAGCTAACCAACGGCAGGCGTCACCCGTCGATGTCATAACCGAGTCGCCTCGCAATCTCGCTCCACTCGCTGTTGATCCGCGCCTTCACGTCGGGCGGCAAGTCTTCATGAATGTTGCGTGAATAAGTCTTCTCGGCGTCGAGATGTTGTGCGAGCCGTTGGTGAAAGGCATCGAACCCACCAAGTGAAAGGTCGTCATAGACCCGCCGCATGGCATCGAGTGGGTGAGTCACCAGGTCTGAGTACTTTACCTCCACCAAATGGCCGCTCGGGATGAGGTGCTGGTCTTCGAAGAACTGCTCATACATCTCGCGATATCGAGACAAGACGTGGTCGGTCGTCTTATTCCAAGGAACATTCTGCAACTTCAGGCCATCCACTCCCTTCTCAATCAGTCGGCAGGTTGAGGAAAAGATCTCGAGCGGATCGCGGTGGATGTGGATAAAACGAGCGTCAGGAAATAGCTCGAGCAAGTGCCGAACGCGCCCAAGATGAGGGGGAGACTTAAAAATCGCCGGCTTGCCATGTTTCTTCGCGAGTTTTCTGGCAAGCAGACGAAACGCACTCTTCCAACGAGCTGACTCACACGAATCATTCAATGTCAGGTGCGTGTCATAAAAGTCTTCTCGACGAGGAAAGGTCCATCCGAAATAGGGAGAGAGCCGCGACATCAACGCGAGCGCGAATTCATCCTCGAATGGTTCATTCACGCCAAGTTTGACCTGATCGACGATGCGATGACTGGGAAGGAACCAGTTCATGAACATTCCCATCGGTCCGCCGGTGAGAATCGAATGAGGAAAGAGAACCTCCACCATCGAGGGGGTGACGAAGCGATCGTCAAGCGACAACAGCTTATGCAGGTGCGTCGTTCCACTTCGCCAGTGACCGAGAATGAACAGAGGAGGCGGAACATGGACCGCTTCCAGCTTCTTCGAGTAGATACCATTCTCGATAAGCCGCTGAAGACTGTTTCCCACAGAGCAAAGCGTGACGAAGGTGGCTCGCGGCCAAAATCGGGGACTGATCCGGAACTGGTTATTGGCAAGCAGCAGAAGCCAATCTCCCAGCGTGAGCCCGGCAAGATTGGTGAAGAACCAGCGATATAGAAAGATTTTGAGTCGATCGGACAGCACGCTCGTTTTCCTGCCGGGGCTGATGAACCGTTCCCATCACTTCGTTCTACAATGCAGCTTACACTGCCGAGTATTCTTGGGCAGGATGCTTCCGGAGAGAGTCACCGCATGATGCCGACGTCGTTTGAATATCTCCTGGTCGGCGGTGGATTGCAAAATTCTCTCATCATGCTTGCCCTTCTTCACCGCAATCCAAGCGTTCGACTCGCCATCATCGAAAAGGACTCGCGGATCGGTGGAAATCATACCTGGTCCCTTCACACGACCGATATTCCTCCAGGGGCGATGGAATGGTTTAAGCCGGCGATCTCTCATGAATGGCCCAGGTACGAAGTTCGCTTTCCCAATCGCCGACGCATGATCGAGATTGGCTATGCCTCCATCTTCTCCGCTGACCTGCACGAATTAATCACACAAAGGGGGACCGATGCTCCCGGAGTGGAACTTCTTCTGGAACGTGGTGCGATCGAGGTCGGTGCCCATCATGTGACGCTTGACGACGGCACGCGCCTGGAAGCGCCGGTCGTCATTGATTCGAGTGGTCCAAAGGATTCCATTCAGGGATGTGGCTATCAAAAGTTCGTGGGCTGGGAGGTCGAACTGGCCGAGCCCATGAAGAGTCTCACACCCATTGTGATGGATTCCCTCGTCGAACAGCATGACGGCTTTCGATTTCACTACATGCTCCCCTATTCACCCACACGCTGCTTATTCGAGGAGACTTACTTCTCAGATGGCCCCACTCTCGATCTTCCGGTCATTCGCCGGCGAATCGAAAGTTACATCCACGATAACGGATATCGCATGGCTTCACTCATCCGCGAGGAGACGGGTGTCCTTCCCATGCCGTGGAAGCTCGATCTGGTAACGGCCGATGAGCCCGGTCCTCTGCGTGCGGGTTATAAAGGAGGCTGGTTTCACCCGGCAACGTGTTATTCACTCCCCGTTATCCTTCGGCTTTCTCAACTCATCGCGAATAGCTATCCGACACGACCTGCCGGCATCGAGTGGGAAAAGTTTGTCAAAACGCACCGAAGTCAAAGCCGGTTTGCGTCACTCCTAAACGCGCTCCTCTTTCGAACGTTTCCTCCAGAGGCTCGCTGGCATATTTTCGAGCGGTTTTACGGATTTCCAATGGATACCATTCGTCGGTTTTATTCGCTGGAATTAACGACGGGCGATAAGCTTCGTTTTCTCTGCGGCAGGCCGCCAAGGGGCTTTTCCCTTCGGCAGCTTTGGAGACAACCTGTCTCAGCCGGCAAGGAAAGCTAGCATCCAATGGGGATCGGTCCTACGATCCTTCGAGTGCGAACAGGGTGCGAGGGATCGGGGAACCATCAATGAGCTTGGGGTCGAAGCGAGCAGCTGTCGTTGGGAGTGGGTTCGGCGGCCTCGCCGCGGCCATACGCCTGCAAGCGGCTGGAATACCGACGACGATCTTTGAAGCTCGTGAACGACCCGGCGGTCGTGCGTACGTCTATCACGATCAGGGCTTCACCTTTGATGCGGGTCCCACCGTCATCACTGCACCGACCTGTTTGGAAGAGTTATTTGAAGTCGCCGGCCGAAGGATGAGCGACTATGTCACCCTTCTCCCTGTGACTCCCTTCTATCGATTGATCTGGGACGATGGAACACGCTTCGACTATGTCGGCGATGAGGCGGAGCTCGTCCGGCAAATCAACGCCCTCAACCCGGGCGATGTTGATGGATACCGCCGCTTTGTCAACTATGCGAAACAAGTCTTCGACAAAGGCTACACCGAGCTTTCAGCAGTCCCTTTCCTGCGCTTTTGGGATATGGTGAAGGTTGCACCTGACCTGATGCGTCTTCGTGCCGATCGATCGGTCTATCAGGCGGTCTCTCACTTCATCAAAGATGAGCACCTTCGCCAGGCATTCAGTTTTCATTCGCTGCTCGTTGGCGGCAACCCATTCGAAACCAGTTCCATTTACACGCTGATTCATTATCTGGAACGAAACTGGGGAGTCTTTTTCGCGAAGGGGGGAACCGGTGAGCTCGTCCGTTCGCTCGTCAAACTGTTCGAGGAGATTGGAGGAGAGATTCGGCTGTCGACTCCGATTCGAAGCGTTCAAGTGGTCGGCCGAAACGGTTCCACCCGGCATCAAGTCACCACCGATCACGGCACGGAATCCTTCGATGTGGTCGTATCCAACGCCGACCTGCACCACACCTATGGGACACTTTACCGCGAAACATCTCGTGGCGTAACCATGGCTCGCCGGCTGGAGCGAATGCAATGGTCGATGTCTCTCTTCGTCGCGTACTTCGGTACGAATCGGCGATATCCGGGCGTCGCCCATCACACGATTATCTTCGGTCCACGCTATAAAGAATTGTTGCGCGACATTTTTCACGGAGCGGATTTGCCGGACGATTTCAGTCTCTACCTCCATGCGCCAACGGTGACCGATCCTTCGATGGCTCCGGAGGGATGCGAGGCGTTCTACGTCCTCAGCCCGGTACCTCATTTAGGCTCGGCCCAGATCGACTGGAGAACAGCCGGTCCGAAGTATGCCAATCGAATTTATGAGTCCCTCGAAAAGCATTTGCCCGACTTGCGGAAGCACATGGTGACGCAGCGGATTTTCACACCCGCCGACTTCAAATCGGAACTTGGGGCGTTTCAAGGATCCGCCTTCAGCGTGGCGCCTCTTCTCCGCCAGAGTGCGTGGTTTCGTCCTCATAACCGTGATCCGCACATTCCCGGCTTGTATATCGTCGGAGCGGGAACGCATCCGGGAGCAGGCATCCCCGGTGTTGTCGGCTCCGCGAAAGCGACCGCGAGCGTCGTGATCGGAGACTTGGAAGGATGACGCGCGCCCCGTCCTCTCCCATCATCGAAGCGGGCGGATTTCCCTCGGCCAGCGAGGGGATGCGCCGGTCCGTGGATCAATGCCGCGCGATTATTCAGCATCACTCCAAAAGCTTTTCGCTCGCGAGCAGACTTCTTCCTCGCTCGAGCCGGGACAATGCCGTCGTCGTCTATGCTTGGTGCCGCCGAGCCGATGACGCGATTGATCAAGCCGTTCTCCCAGCAGGTTCGACCGACGAAAAGGAAGCCGTTCTCGATGAGATTCTGAGGAGATTACGGGAAGAGCTCGATCACCTTTATGCCGGCCACCATCAGTCAGACCCAGTTCTTGCGGCCTTTCAGCAAGTCGTCTTTCACCGGCACATCCCCATTCTTTATCCGAGCGAGTTACTCGCGGGGATGGAAATGGACGTTCGGCCGATGCTTTACCGGACGATGGATGACTTGCTTCTGTATTGTCACCGAGTCGCCGGCATCGTTGGCCTGATGATGTGTCACGTCCTCGGAGTCGCGGACGATGAAGCTCTGCCGCACGCCGCTCACATGGGACTGGCGATGCAGATCACAAACATTTGCCGTGATGTGGAAGAAGATTGGCAGCGGGGCCGATGCTATATTCCGCAGACCATGCTCTCGCCGATGTGCGCCTCCGTTCTGACGCGACCGCCGACCCAGAAACTTCCGGACCAAGTTCGGATGGAACTGAAGAAGCCGGTGCATGATCTGCTTCAATTAGCAGACCGCTATTATCGCTCAGGAGACGGGGGGCTGAAGTACCTCGACGCCACTTCCGCTTGGGCGATTCGGACCGCACGGCTTGTCTATTCCGCGATCGGCACGCGTCTGGCACGCCAGGGATTTGACGTTGGCTCCGGGCGAGCCGTTGTCCCTACTTCCCGAAAGCTGCTTCTCGTCGTGCAATCCTTGGGAGAAGGACTCGCATCCCTCCCCGGCCGCGCGTTTCGTCACAGCACTCCGCAGGTTCCGACTCGTCTGTTAGAATATCCCAAAGTGGTCGAACTTCCGTCCTAGCAGCAAGGCGAAAGAAATGCTCTCGGCGATTCTGATCTTCGTCGCCTGGACCGTCGCTGCCTTCGTGGGGATGGAGCTACTGTCTTATGGGCTTCATCGGTGGATCTTTCACGGCTTCCTGTGGAAAATTCACGTCACGCACCACACCAAACAACACACGTTACTTGAAGCGAACGACCTCTTCGCCATCTTTTTCACCGGGCTTGCTTTCGTCCTCATGCTCGTCGGATTTCTGCGTGATCCACTCCACTCAATCGAATTTCCCATTGGGCTCGGCATGACGATTTACGGGATGCTGTATTTCATCATCCATGACTTGATGACGCACCGCCGGTTCTTTCCGCTGAAGCCGTTCTCGGGATGGATGGATGTGGTGAGGCGTGCCCATCTGCGGCATCATCAGTCGGCCGAAAAGGATGGACTGGAGCCGTACGGCTTGTTTCTCTTTCCCTATTCGAAGTTTCGTCATCCTCCCGAGCGGCGATCGGCCAGTAGAAAACAGGACATTGAACAAGACGCATCCACGAATCAGTGACAAAGGGGTGTCATCGCGTGAAGATTTCATGGATCACGGTCGGAGCCCTCTTTGCGGGACTCTCGGTCGCGCTCGGCGCGTTTGCCGCACATGGATTGAAAGAGGCATGGGCGAGTCATCCCGAGCGACTCGCATGGTTCGAGACGGGTGCCAAGTATCAGATGTATCACGCGCTGGCGATCGTCTTGGTCGGCTTGCTCGCCCTTCATTCCCCGACGTGGTGCACCAAACTCGCCGGCTTCGCGTTCTCGATCGGCATCCTTCTCTTCTCCGGCAGTCTTTATCTCCTAGCCGCCACCCAGGTCAAAATCCTCGGAGCCATCACCCCCTTCGGCGGCGTCGCATTCCTCATCGGCTGGGGTGCATTAGCAGTCGCGGGAATGAAGGCATCGAAGCCGAACGGCTAAGGCCATCAGTGATTACATCATTTGTAATCTTGGTCTCGTAGGCTGGGTCGTCTCGACCCAGCACGATAGCTGAAAATATGACGAGAGCTGGGTCGGAACGACCCAGCCTACATCAGACACGATGTTTTCGTCAGGGATTCTAAGTCGTAGACACAATGACTGGTCCAGTCATTGTGTCTACTTGTTTTTACATCAAGCCTAAGCGGCGCGGCGGAGGGGAACTGCCTTCTTCGTCACGACTTCATCGATCGCGCGAAGGGTTTCAAGGGCACAGCGATGCCAGGTGAATTCGCCGGCTCGTTTGATGCCTCGCGATCGCAGGCCGCTGGCGACTCCTTCATCGCGAAGCACACTCGCCACTTTGCGGGCAATATCCGTCGCATCGTCTGGATCGCAATAGAGCGCGGCGTCTCCTAGCCGTTCATGGTGTGAAGGAATCGCAGAGGCCACGACGGGACAAGCGGTCGCCATCGCTTCCATCGGCGGGAGAGGAGAGGCTTCGTAGTATGACGGGAAGACGAAACAGACCGCTCTTCGGTACAGTCCGAAAATCTCGGCGGCGTCATTCACCTGTCCACGGAAAATGAACCGCTCTCTGATCTCGTCGGGAATCGCGAATTCGCGGGAGTTGAACACTTTCGTTCCGCCCCCGACGATCACCGTTCGCAAGTTCGGGAACTCGCGGAAGAGGATTTCAGAAGCGGCAATCACTCCTTGAACATTCTTCCGCCGGCTGAGGGATCCGACATAAAGCAGGTACGGCGATTCGATCGGCAGCGGCGTCGTTTCCGATGCCATCACCAGAGCAGACTCCGGCGCGACGCATCCATTCTGCACGACATGAATCCGCGCATCTGATTGAGGAAAGTATTCGAGCATCGCGCGCTTCTCGCACTGCGCGACCGTAAGGATGCGCGCCGCTCTCTTAAAGATCGACGGCATCAACATGTCGTACCACGTCCGAAAGGCCCAGCTATACGCTCCTGGGAAGTAGCGATACGACAAGTCATGAACGGTGACGATGGTTCGATTCCCCTCGCGAAGCGATCGGAAGGGAGCGGTATTACAGGGGCAGAAAAGAATTCCCTCTTTCGCAAAGCCGGGAAGTTCGAATTGCTCCCAGGCGTGCCCCGTCAATCGGCCGCGCATCTCGAGGGGGATGGAATGCAGGCCGAGGTCGTGAATGATTCCGCTTCGTGGCGCGACGAGCGTGATTTCCCATTGCCGGCGATCGAGCGTTCCTTGCCTGAGCCAGTTATCCCACTGCCGAACGACTTCGATGGCGTATCGCTGCACACCGGTGATCGGCTGAGTGAGAAATCGACCGTTGATGAAGAGCCTATTCATTGCCGTGACGGCCTATCGGGATGGAACCACGTTCTCTGAAAGAGTTTCGGTAACACGGCGGGCAAGATGACACAAGGGGAGATCCCCGCGAGATTCGCCCACCAGCAAGCGGGCGGTCGCGGGGATTTCTTAGCGTTTTCACAGGGTATCAGGCGGACGAACCCCGTTTATGGAGCGATCGGAATCGGTCCGGTGAGGGACTCGCGAAGGCGAACCGATTGATCCCGATCGGTCGCTCGGCTCACCCAACCGACTGCATCGACTCCCGGAACTCGGCAGTCGCGTGGACGATCGGCCGCGTTGGCACCAAAGGAGAGGGCAAGCTTCACATACCCACGAAGACCTTCCGTTCCACCGGTGACGTCGCTACTCACGCGAAGTCGACCCAGGTAAAGATTCGCGAAAGCGCCGGCTCCCCACTCGTCGTCGTTGTACTCCCACGAATAGAAGTTGCCGGTGATGCCGGTCTGCACTTGTTCGCACCAGAAATGGCCGACCCGGAACTGATAGTCCGTTTGCGCCTGTTCGATGCGAAGCGTGTTGAACGTGCTCGGTTGAAAGATCCCCGGCTTGAACTGATCGTTCGACGATCGGAAACCAAAGGCGGTATCCACCGTCGTGACGCCGAGGATCGGAAGTTCGGTCATCGCACTGTAAGCGAGGCCGATCTTGTTCCAGTCGTTGTAGCTGTCGATGAACCAGCCGATTTTGTGGTAGAGCTTCTTGTAGCGTGTTCCCGCGAATGCATCGATCGAGTAGGCGACGCCATCGCTGGTCATCGATTCGTTGTCAACGTATCCCCCCATGCCTCGAACGCCGAACACCCAACAAGGAGTCTGGAAGGGGAGCACCGTCATACCGGTCAGGGTCGATGATTGGTGTTCGCTTAAATAAACCGCAGTTTCAACATCGCGAACGACACCGAAAGCGGTATCGAGGCGGATGCCGGTCGTGGCATTGGCAGGGTCCGTGGACAAGTTGAGATTCGATTGCCCCGCATAGCCGTGCATAGGCATTGGGGTCGGCGACTGCATACGTGCCTGATCCGCCATGGCATCGCCGACGTTGTACTCGTCGAAATTGACCTGTTTGAGGAATGCCTCATCGGTCGGAGTGGAGGGGATAGGCTCGGCCTGATACGTCTGTTCGGCCGATGCCGCCGGCATTGCTGTTTCCGCGGGGGCGTTGGATTTCCGCTGGAAGCGAATGTCCCCCTTCGGAGCAGTTTGGGCGATCGCAGGGCTAACCCCGATCATCGACCCGAGGGCCATGCACCATAATGACCGGACCAATCGCATGGATTGTCTCTCCTACCGAGCCCATACAGCAGAGCGCGAGACTCTTTCGAGCTTTTCGTGCCGTTGCTGATCGAAGTTTCCCGGCCGTCTGAAACGATAACGACTGCTCGAATCGTTCCCGAGCCAAACGGACTGAGAGGCGCGACAGTTCTCCCGCCCCTTCATATGTCGAACATCCGGCTGGTCCGATTGCAGTAAATTTCCCGGATTGCCCGGTTATAAAGATGCTGTGGATTCGGGTGGTTGTAGCTTTCTTTCCCTAAAGTCCGCAAGTACCGTCAAGCCATTAAGTCCGGTAACTCTCCGTTCGTACAGGTCGTGGATTTACGGAGCGGCTGCGGAGAGAATGAAGTCGCCTCTATAAATCGAAGATGCCAGAAATTCCTTCAAGTCAGGCGACCGTGTAGCCGAGGGAGCGGAACGACGATGCATGTCCTCTTTGTCCATCAGAACTTTCCCGCCCAGTTCGGCCACATCGCCAGTTACCTTGTTCGGCATCATGGCTTTCAGTGCACCTTCGTCAGTCAAAAGCCGGACGGCCAAGAGGGGGGTATTCGGCGGATCGAGTACAAGCTTCAAGGGGGAGCCACCAAGCAAACGCACTATTGCAGCCGTTCATTCGAAAACTACATCTGGCACAGCCATGCCGTGTACGAAACGCTAAAGGCACATCCCGAAATCAAGCCGGATCTCGTCATCGGGCACAGTGGGTTCGGCTCAACTCTTTTCCTTGCGGACCTCTATCGCTGCCCGATCATTAATTACTTCGAGTACTACTATCGCTCGAAGGGGAGCGACATGGACTTCCGCAAGGAATTCCCCATGGCAGAGCTCGATATCCTTCGAGTCCGCGGTCGAAATGCGATGCTTCTTTCGGACCTGGAAACATGCGACGCGGGATACAGCCCGACGCGCTGGCAGAGAAGCCTCTTCCCGGCAAGTTATCGTGACAAGATCGACGTGATTTTTGACGGGATCGACACGAACCTTTGGCGTGGCCGGCCGCGCGAGGATTCACTTCGCGAAATTGCCGGAGTGAAAATCCCGGATCACGTTCGAGTCGTGACGTACGTCTCGCGCGGCTTTGAATCGATGCGCGGATTCGACATCTTCATGAAAATTGCCAAGCGGATCTATCAGGAGCGGAATGACGTTCTCTTCGTCTGTGTCGGCTCCGACCGAATCTGTTACGGCGGAGATGCCAAGCATATCCAAGCCAAATCGTTCCGTGAGCATGTGCTGGCCAGCGATCAATATGACATGAGCCGATTTCTCTTCACTGGCACGTTGCCGACTCCCGATCTGGCGAGGCTTCTCAATCGTAGCGATCTACACATCTACCTGACCGTCCCTTTCGTGCTGAGCTGGTCATTAATGGATGCACTTGCCTCGGAGTGCACCATTTTGGCCTCTGCCACGCCGCCGGTGATGGAAATGATCGAACATGGTTACAACGGATTACTTGCCGATTTCTTCGACGTGGACGGTTTCACCAAACTCGCGCTCGATGTATTGGCCGACCCGCAAGCGTTTAAGCATCTCGGTCAAAATGGCTCCGCGATGATACGAGATCGTTACAGCCTCGATACCGTGCTGCCGCAAATGCTGGCGTTGTACGATCGCGTTTGCCGGGCAGGCCGAAAATCGGATTGATCGTGTCAGAGACAACACGCCCCATTGTGAAATTCATCTCCAAGGAATAGCCTAGGAGTAGAAGCCCTTCACTCTTCAGGTGGGATTTCATGGCGCGCGTGTCGATCATACTACTCACACTTTGGGCGTTCTATCCTCTCATCGCTTTGGCGGATGAGGATAGTCCGGAATCATCCACTACTACACCACCCGCTGGATTATCGTCATCCGAGCGTGGTCTCTGGTTCCTTCTCAACAAGCACTACATGGCATCGGACCTGAAACAGGAGGAATTCGACAACCTGTGGAAGGTATGGCCTGAACCGCTTCGTACCGAAGCCGAAAAGGCATCGAAGGAAGAGCGGCGAAGGATGGCATTCTCTCGTTATGGGCTCATCGAGATGCCAGGTCGGACATTACCGATGGGTTTCGTCTCGGACGGGAAGCAAGGTTGGGGGATGAATTGCCTTGCCTGCCACGGGGGCAAAGTCGCTGGAGAGCCAATCGCGGGACTCCCCAACAGCCATTTCGCGTTTCAAACCTGGGCACAGGATCTCGTCGAATACAGAGTTCGCTTCTTAGGACGCAAGAGATCCGAGTTCGCCCAGAATCTGGCAGTCCCGCTGAGCCGATCCAACGGCAGCACCAACGCCCAAATCTTCAGTGTCGTCTTGACTGCCTTGAGAGATAGTGACCTCGTCATGAAACCGTTTAAGGAGATTCATCCTCCTCCCCTCATTCATCACGATCTCGATGCGCCGGCATTTTGGAACCTGAAGAAGAAGCAGAATCTTTACATCGACGGATATGTCAGCAAATCGCACCGCGTCATCATGCAATTCGTTATGCTTCCCACGAATTCAGACGAGCGGATCAAAAGTTGGGATAACGATTTCGTAGATATCCTCGCCTACGCGGAAAGCGTGAAGCCTCCGCGTTACAAGTGGCCGATCAATCGCGAGCTCTCGGCGAAGGGTGAAGCCGTCTTCAATGATCACTGCTCGTCGTGCCATGGAACATATGGCCAGAACGCAAGCTATCCCGAAAAGATGATCCCCATTGAAGAGGTGGGAACAGACCGCCGACGATTGGATGGCATGCCGCTTGAACACCGAAAATTCTTCGAGCATGGTTGGATCAGCGAAGACGGAAAGGTGAAAGTCGTCGAACAGCCGACAGGGTATGTCGCGCCCCCTCTTGATGGCGTGTGGGCATCCGCTCCGTACTTTCACAATGGCTCGGTCCCAACTTTGTGGCATGTCCTGCATCCTGATCAGCGACCGAAGGTTTGGCTACGATCCGAAGATGGCTACGACACTGCTCGCGTGGGCCTCGAGGTAAAGGAATTCGTTGAACTCCCCGGCGAAGCAAAAAGTGCGGACGACAAGCGGAAGTATTTCAACACCGCCCTCCCCGGTAAATCAGCCGCGGGGCATGACTTTCCGAATGCTCTGAGCGAGGACGAGCGTACCGCATTGCTGGAATACCTCAAATCATTGTGAGCGGTGCTTCCACTCCACAAAGAAGTGAATCTTCGAAGCCGTGCGATAGGAATGACCGTGCAAAGCCACCGGGTGTGGAGAGTGGATTTATTTCGTCCTCGTCGCAACAATCAAGGATGAGTGCGGCAGCAAACAGGAGATCGGCGACGTGAACGTTCACATGGCCCTCAGACGAATCATCGTCAGCGAAGTGCATGAACATCAATTGGTCGAGCTTCGCGAAGTCGATGGCCCGCGCCGTTTCACGATCGTCATTGGTTTCTTCGAGGCGACAAGCATCGATCGACGCGTTCGCAAACAAGTCTCAGAGCGCCCACTGACACATGATCTCGTCGCTGGCGTCATTGAGGAACTCGGAGGCGAACTGCGCGATATTTTGATCTCTGATCTGCGCGACGGAATCTACTTCGCCAAGCTTCGCGTGATGGTGGATGGCGAAATTCGTGAGATCGATTGCCGACCCAGCGACGCCATCGCGGTCGCGGTCACTGCCGACGTGCCGATCTATGTCTCCGATGAAGTCCTCGATGAAGTCGCCAACGAGTAAGCGAGCGCGCAACATGCCGTTCATTCCATCGATCGAAACAGTTCGGCAAGACGTTCGATGAGCCGACTATCGTGTTCCTTTCGGACCGCCGTTAGATCGATCGCAATCCCATCCTGCTCGATGCGAACATAAACGGCCGGATTACCCAACCGCAATGTTCGCGCAACCTCCACTGGATCAACATCGCGCGTTTCCAACTTCAACGACGGAGGATGTGTCGTCGTCCCTTTTACCACCGTTCCGCGATCCAACGATGTCTTGATTCGTTCGAGGCGGTGATGGAGTAGCGCGAACTCCTCCTCTTGGCTCCCATTGACAAACAGCTCCAGGGCAACGAGCAGTCCCACCATCTGCTCCTTACTGACCTTATATCCTCGTCCGATCCCCTGCCGAGGGAGGGCGGGCCAACGCTTGGAATCGATGAAATCAGGCGGAGGGTTCCAGAGCGTTCGCCGTTCATCCATGTCCAACATCTGTAAGACGGCGGACTCGATGAGTTCACGTCTTCCACAAAGAATGCCGGTGGACTGTGGCCCCCGGATCGCTTTACCTCCACTGAAAACGACGAGATCCGCGCCGGTCGCTGGGATGTCACGAAGATTGGTGCGTGGATAGAGTTCCGCGGCCGCGTCAACAAGGACGGTGAGGCTTCGGGAATGTGCCCAATCGACAACGTCTCGGAGTGCCGGACTCGATCCATCACGAAGCACATACAGGACGCCGATCGTATGATCGGTGATCGCAGATTCGTACTCCCAAATCTCAACAGGGCGAACGCCCGAGCCTGCAACGACTTCGTTGAGTCCTACCTCAGTGAGTTGCGCTCCCGCCGCTCGGACCGCGTGGTCATAACCATTTCGCTGATCGCGCGCGATGAGGAATTCGTTGGGAATCGATGATGTATCTGGAAGCCTTTCGATCCGCGCGAGATCATTCCCCGCGAGAATAGCCGCCGCTCCGAGGGTCAGCCCGGCCGATGCGCCACTTGTCACGATTCCCGATGGGGCTCCGGTCACGCGGGCGATTATCCGGCTTGCGGCCGCTTGTAAGTCCTCTACCGCGACCGCGTCTTGGGCTGCTTGCTGCATGGCATTCACGACCGGATCAGGAAGGATCGCGCCGCTCAGCCGAGTCAGCGTTCCGGCGGCATTGATGATCGGCTCGATCCCAAATTGTCGATAGACACTCATCCGCGACCCTACCTAGACTCACTCAACGAACAGCGGCCATGCTCCTACCCTTCAACAGATCTTATGTCACCCGCTGGATCCATCGAAAGAGATTGCCCTCCGTCCATCGTGCTGCGAAGGGCTGTTCTTCCTACATTGCATGGGAGCGAGCGATTCTTCCGATCGCCTCTTGCTCGCATTTGCCTAGGTCGCCAACCAGGCCAGTTTTTACCTTTCTGCGAGCCGCATCCATGGTGAATCCCTATCAGGACGCGAAGGACGAAAAGGAACTCGAGCAGTTCGGATATCTCCAGCAACTCCAGCGTTCGATGGGAGGGTTCTCGAGTTTCGCAATCTCGTTCTAGCTCATTTCGATTACGACAGGGATCTTCGGCAATTTCGGACACGGCATCCGGCAGTTTGGGCCGGCGGTCATCTTCTCTTGGGTCGTCGCCGCATTCGGCCAGTTTCTCGTCGCGCTGATGGTCGCGGAATTGACGACTCGATTTCCAATTTCGGGTTACGGCTATCAATGGTCGAGCAGAATCCTTAACGCGCATTTCGGATTCTTCGTCGGCTGGTGTCTGCTTCTGCAATTCCTCATCGGCTTCCCCGCCATTTGCGGAACGCTGGGGGAATACATGTGCGCGTATTCCGGCCTTCCACTCGAGTACGGCCCTTGGGTCACGATCGGCGTCGTCTCGGTGATCGCGATCCTACAACTCATTGGGATTCGCGTCGTTTCATTCATCAACGATGCGGGGGTGATCGCGGAGATCGCCGGCTGTGCCGCCCTTACTTTGGGACTATTCGCTCTTTGGTTCTGGGCCCCTTCCGCAAGTGTCCAGATCCTCGTCAACAACACGAATTTCACGACGGGGCAGCCGGCACTTTTCACGGCCTTCGCCTCTTCACTTTTACTGGGGGCATGGTGCATCACCGGCTTCGAAGGTGCGGCCGACATGGCGGAAGAGACGCATCAACCGCGCACGACCATTCCTAAAGCAGTCATCAATAGCGAAGTGTCATCCGGAATCGGCGGGCTCTTAATGCTCGTTGCATTCATGCTGTCGATCTCTGATCTCTCCGCCGTTCAAAGCGCCGCCAATCCACTCATGGCCATCTTGGAAAGCAAACTGAGTGCGAACATCATGCGACTTGTCATGATCGTGGTCTATATCTCGATCTTTGCCTGCGGCGTTGCGAGCATGGCGGCAGCGACCAGGCTTCTCTTCGCGCTCGCGCGTGACAACATGCTTCCTGGTTCCACGTATCTGCGCCGGATCGACTCCACGACTCAAGCCCCCCGTGAAGCGATCATCGTCGTCTGGGGCGTGAGTTGTGTGGTGATTCCCATTCTGCAACAGGTGAAGGCACTTTCGAGCGTCGCGACGGTGGCAGCGTATCTGGGTTACGCAGGGATCGTGATCTCCGGTCTGGTCGTCTCTATCAGGCCTGCCCCCTCTGCCATGGAACCGAGTTTTAATCTTGGAAAATGGCGTTGGCCGATCGGCATGGCGGCCCTTGCTTGGCTGATCACAGCTATCCTCGCACTTACGCTCACCGATGAAACGTATGTGACCGCTCGGACGGCAATCGTTTCCGTTTTCTGCGGCATCGTGATCTATTTCGTGCTCATTCGGCAGAGATTACTCTCGGGAACAGCGGGACCACCTACGGGGCCCGTCGAATTGGCGAAGGCAGACGCACATGAAAATTGAAGGCGAAACGAACGTCACCTCCACACGATTTGGCCGAGGGGCGGTGGATGGACTGCGCCATGAACTAGGCCGTTTCATTGTCACCACCATGGAGATCCCTTGGAGTCTCACGCGCGAGCGTTTAGGCGGGACACCGGAGAAAATCTTCCTGTGCGAATCGATGGAGATTGACCACATTGAACGTCAGCTCGCGGAGGTTCCACCTTGTGACACGATCGTTGCTATTGGTGGCGGGCAAGCGATTGATCTTGGGAAGTTCTTCTCTTGGAAAACGGGGATCCGACTCGTCACGATTCCCACGATTCTCAGCGTTGACGCCTTCGTCACGCCCGCAGCGGCAATTCGAAAGAATCACCAAGTCGAATATGTCGGCAAAAGTACCCCTGATCCGCTCGTCATCGACTACGATCTTCTCCGCACCGCCCCAAACGAACTGAATGTCGCGGGCGTGGGAGATCTGCTTTCCAATCACACCGCTTGTCGTGACTGGGAGATCGCTCAAGCGGCAGGGAAGAGCGAATATCCGTTTGAGCCGGAATCGATTGCGATCGGACGTGCAATCCTTGCCGACATCATGAACCGGGCCGACGAGATTGCCCGTTGCTCGGATGAGGGATTGCAAGCGATCGTTGATGGGTACATGCGAATCAACACGATCTGTCTGCCCGCAGGTCACTATCGAGTCGAGGAGGGCTCCGAGCATTATCTCTTCTATGAGCTCGAAGAGCGGTTGCAGCGTCCTTTCATTCACGGCCATATCGTCGGCCTCGGTGTCTATTGCATGAGCCGACTGCAGGAGAACCAGCCGGACGAAGTCACCCAGTTCATGGATCGCATCGGACTCAAGTACCATCCTGCGGACATGAATATTCGCAAGGAGGATCTCGTCAGTTCGCTCTCCAACCTTCGGTCTTTCGTCGAAGGTCGACCGAATCTCTGGTACACGATCATCAATCAAAGGCCGATCACCGCAGATTGGATTGCTTCGACGTTGGCGGGCCTCCGCTTCTGAACTGGGCAAATTGGTCCAATAATGAGCCTCCTTAAAGCGATAAATCGGGCGAACATGAATTGGCTTCCTCCATCAATCCATAAATCTCTCGAAAGTGACCAGCACAAGCCAAATGCCGCAAACAATGAACTGATATACTCTTACATCTGCTCAAGCCGTCAAACCTGTTTGCTTATCTTCCCCTGCAACTTCCATTGGCCGCTGTGGGAGAAGGATCGGGTCACCCGATGAAGTTTCCTGTTGATTGACAGCGAAGAGGTCGAAACTAGAATTGGCGAGTGCCTCGCTGAAGTCGTAACTCGCATCACCCGAATCTGATACGGCTTCAATCATCCTTCGGGAGGTCGGCGGAATGCGGTCTCTAATAGCGATTCCCGTTTACAACGAAGAGCGATATCTGGGCGAGGTCTTGGAGCAGACCCAGATTTACCCGGTCGACATTCTTGTCGTGGATGATGGTTCCACGGATCGCACGCCCCAGGTCCTTGAGCGATATCCGACCGTTAAGGTCATCCGACATGAGACGAACAAGGGATACGGGGCGACGCTTCGCGATGCCTTCGAATATGGCATCAAGCACGGGTACGACGTCGTCATCACCATGGATAGCGACAAGCAACACGAGCCGTGGCTCATCCCACTTTTCCTAGATGAAGTCAAAAACTCGGACATCGTTTCAGGCTCCCGGTATCTGCGAGAATTCGACATCGATACGGATGCCCCCGCTGAGCGTCGACGGATCAATTGCCTGGTGACCGATGAGCTGAATGCCTGCCTTGGGCTGAATTTGACCGACTCGTTTTGTGGATTCAAAGCGTATCGAACGAGCGCGCTCAAGCGGCTCAATTTGACAGAGGACGGATACGGCATGCCTCTGGAACTTTGGGTGCAGGCCGCTTGCCGTCGCCTGTCCATCCGCGAGATCGCGGTTCCCCGAGTGTACGTCGATGCGAACCGCTCCTTCGGAGCGACGCTGGACGATGCGAACTCCCGTCTGGCTTACTACCAGGAAGTCATCGACCGGGCGTATGCCGATGCACGTGCCAGGTACGGGTGCGGAATGAATGGCGGGCGACGGCCACAATTTCAGAAGTCCTCCTAGCTCCGCCGTGCCACTTCGCGTGTCATAATCTAGGCACCGGCCTGAGAGATTTGCTTTCCGTTTTTCGTGCCTCGAAAACGTGGCTGTTCGAGGGTGATTCTATTGGATGGAAACCAGGCCGTGACCGTTCGTAGCCGTCAGATCCATTCGCAAGGAGAGGGGATGCCCGAACACGCCCGGCCTGCTGCCCCGAAAGCGGACCGAACTCTCCTTGCCGTCCCGTCGTTTGAAGAGTGGCGCGACGCTCTTTCATCGAATCGAAATCGTTTGGAGACAGACGCCTCTATCGCCGGACAACGCCTTTCCGATCTGCGAGAACAAACCCGCCAAGATCTTCTCGGCGCCGCGTCGAAGTATCTTGCGGATTACCGGAGTGACATGACGGTGTCACTCGATGCGAAGCGCCCTTTCGTGGTGACCGGCCATCAACCGGAGTTGTTTCATCCCGGTGTCTGGATCAAATCTTTCGCAACAGCCCGGTTCGCACAGTCGGTCGACGGTTTGCCGATTCACGTCATCGTCGATAATGACACGATGAAGGCCTCGGCAATTCGCGTCCCGGCGGGAGGGCCCGAACGATTTATCGTTGGTCATGTTCCCTTCGATAAGTGGGAGGGAGAAATCCCTTACGAAGAGCGGAACGTCGTCGATGAATCAGTTTTTCGAGATTTCCCAACTCGTGTTCGCGCGACGATGTCGAAGCTCCCCTTCACCCCGATCGTGGATGAATTCTGGATTCATGTCAGTCGCGCTGCGGAGTTCACCGACAACATCGGTGAACGGTTCGCCTACGGCCGGCGCAAGCTCGAAAATGACTTCGGCATTCAGA
>JAIEPU010000089.1 GCA_019748235.1 bacterium | reverse complement strand
ACAAGCAAGAAGGCTCCTATCACCGAATACATGATTGATGCCGATGCCAAGCGACGCGAGAAGATCGCCAAGCTTTCCCCTGAGGAACTCGATTCCCTGCATCAACTGGCGGCCGATCAGCAAATGCTCATCGTCAAGCCGAAGCTGCCGGTGAACAGCGTCGAAACTCCAAACTTCATTCTTCGAACAACGCTTGAAGAACGGGACGCGGAGTATGTGTCCGTACTGGCTGAGGCGATCATTGAAGATGCTGGACCACGTTTTGGCAAGGAAGCGGGAGATGTCATTTGGCCTGGGAGGTTGGGGCTGATTGTCTTCAAGGATCGCTACGACTATGTCGCTTTCGCACGCCAAATCGACAACTATTCCCCTGAGGAAACAGAGTTCGGACACGTAAGACTTCGCCCCGAATTTTCTTACGTGGTCATGACGACGCAAGACGCTGAAAGCTCGATCGACCTACTCGTTGCGCAGCAAGTGCTCGCCGCTTTCTTTCCAACATTGGGGAAGGGGAAGATGCCCAGTTGGGCAGTCTATGGCGTGTCGCGCGCCGAAGCGGTGGCATGGGACACGCGGGGCGGGACCCCCGTCAAGAAGGAACTTCATCAAGCGGCCAAGCTCATGAAAGAGAAGGAATGGCCCGCGAGTTTGTTCGACGGGAAGATTCCCTGGATTGAGACCGCGCCACTTTCTGCAAGCTTATTCACTTACCTGGCGGCCGAGAACCGTAAGCGAGTGACAGATTTCGAAGCCCGCCTTGCGGAGGGCGTCATGCCCGCTGAAGCGTTGAAGGGAGTCTACAACACCGACGAGAAGGGGCTGCGCGAACAGTGGTACCCCTGGATCATGCGTAAATACGGGCGTGGCAAATAAGATCGAATTCGTGAACGCATTCTATCAATTGCCCGTTGAATTAAGGGAATTCCGCCTCCTCGACGGAAATGAGTTGGCGCTTTAGGTTCGTTTTCGGTGCCTGATCGTGTGGTCGCAAGACATGCGGGCCATCCAGTGACACGAACTGTGCGTGTAGCTGATCGAATAGTTCTCGAAGATGTTGCTGACTTGAAGGAATAAGTGATGAGCTTGGCCGATCTGCCGGCGAGAATGGTTCGAGAGCGTGAAGTAGTTTTGCAGTGGATTGAGTCCAGGTCCGATAGAACTCCTCACGAACTCTTGTACCGAGTTCACCTGCTTGAGATCGAACGCTGTTCGACAAACTTTCCCCTAAAAGCACACCAAGCTCGATGAGGCCGTCAGGGCGAGATCTGTCACTTGCCGTGAGCCAATTCCTAGTGGCCTGGGCATAGGAGTAGTACAACTCGCGGACTCGGTCGGCCGTTCTAACTGCCATCGGTCCGATCCCTTCTTCGTTAAACGCTCCGTGATCGATCGAATCCGTCACGATTTTTCGTGAGGAGCAATATCACGTTTAGAGCTTCGTTCGTCTGCCGACGTTGTAGGCCCCAGAATCTCTTGCCGAATCGCATCGACGATCCGCATAAATGATGACGATGAGCGTGACCTCGGTCGATCGAGAGGCACTTCAATAGTCGTTCGAAGTTGCCCGCCATCGAGCACCACCACCCGGTCGGCCAATGCGATCGATTCCTCGACATCATGGGTGACAAGAACGACGGTCATCTTTCGCTTCAGCCAAAGTCGTTCGATCAGGGCTTGCATCTCGAGCCGCGTTAAGGCATCGACGCTGGCGAGGGGTTCATCGAGTAACAAGAGTTCCGGGCTATGTGCGAGGGCTCGCGCCAACGAAACTCTCTGACGCTGTCCCCCCGACAGAGTGGCGGGCCTGCTGCGCGCTCGATCCCCGAGGCCGACATCCGCCAGCAAGTCTGCCGCGTGTTCCTTCGCTTCGCCGTGGAGACCAAGTTGCACATTCCCCAACACATCGAGCCAAGGAAGGAGCCTCGCATCTTGGAACATGATGCGGGCCCGCGAATTGAGACCTTGAAGAGGAATGCCTCCGAAAAGGGCTGATCCCGACGTTGGCGATTCGAGACCGGCGAGAAGTCTCAATAAAGTCGTCTTTCCGCACCCGCTACGTCCGACGATCGCTAGAAACTCACCGCGCGATGCGGTCAGTGAGAGCTGATCGAGAACCACGCGTTCGCCGAACGATTTCGCGACGTCTACGAACTCAATCAAATGATCAGACGAATGGCTGCTCGCGCGATTGGCGGAGTATCCATCCGGACTCGGTGGATCCACCGATGGGTGGATTTCTCGGAGAACGAACTCTTCCTCGCTCAGGTATGTTGATCCATGCGGATGGGAATGGAACGCCTCTAGGTTGGGAGTCTGGTTGCCGTGGGTGACCATGACGTCCACCTCCTTTCCATCCAGCGAGCTGATGAATCGGCCAATTTTCCGAGACAGGCATAAAGCACGATGCTGAGCATCACGACATCGGTCCGCATGAACTCGCGTGCGCTCATCGCCATGTAACCAATTCCGGATGTGGCCGCGATCGTTTCCGCGACAATTAATGTCATCCAGACGATTCCGAGCGCGTAGCGAACACCGACGAGGATCGAGGGAAGCGCACCGGGGAGAACGATCTGCTGAAAGATCTGCCAACGGGTCAGCCCGTAGACGCGCCCCATCTCGAGTAGCCCCTGATCGACGCCGCGCACGCCGTGGAGCGTGTTCAAGTAAATGGGGAAGAGGGCTCCAGCCGCGACCAGGAAGACCTTCGCAGTTTCGCCGACCCCGAGCCAGAGGATCACGAGTGGAATGAGTGCGAGATGGGGAATGCTGCGCACCATCTGAATGCTAGTGTCGAAGACAGTGAAAGCCCGGTTGGAAATGCCGTTCACAATCCCCAGGAAGAACCCAATTCCGCCGCCGACGAGAAAGCCGATCGAGGCGCGTTGAAAACTGATGGTGAGATGGCTGGCCAGTTCACCATTCATGACGAGCTTCACAAAAGCTTGAATCACATCCGTCGGCGCAGGAAATGTCTTCCGCTGAAAAAGGCCTGTCATGGCAACCATTTGCCAAACGAGGAGCACCGCCACCGGCAGGAGCCAGGGGAGAACAGTCTCACGCCGAAATCGTCTTGATCGCTGGACAGCGTCAGTTCGCGGCATGCTTTACCTCTGGATGAGCGGCGTTGCCGATGACTTCACCGACTCGATAACGACCAGAAAGTTGATCACCCACGATCCCTTGATTCAGACCACCCTGAGATTCGATCGGTAGTTTCGGAAACAAGAGTTCGGCGACTTGATAGGCTTCTTCCAGGTGCGGATAGCCCGAGAAGATGAACGACTCGATCCCGACGGATCGGTATTCCTCCATTCGTTCGGCCACGGTTCCCGCGCTTCCCACAAGTGCTGTTCCGGCCCCTCCTCGGACCAAACCGACTCCCGCCCAAAGATTGGGAGCGATCTCGAGTGACTGCCGGCTTCCGTTGTGAAGCTCGCGCATCCGGCGCTGTCCTTCGGAATCGTGCTTCGCGAGGGCTTGCTGTGATGCGCGAATCGTCGCTTCGTCAACATGGCTGATGAGGCGCTCCGCATCAGTCCATGCTTCCCGATCGGTTTCACGGACGATCACATGCAAACGGATCCCGAACTCGACCGTTCGTCCTTCCTTCGCGGCGCGCTCACGGACGATGTCGACCTTTTCTTTGACGGCGGCGACGGGCTCGCCCCAGGTGAGGTAGACCTGAACATGTTTCGCCGCGATGTCGATCGCAGCGTTCGAAGAACCGCCGAAATAAAGAGGAGGGTACGGGCGCTGAACCGGCTCGAAAAGGAGTTTGCTTCCCACGACTTTGATGAACTCGCCGTCGTACCTATCTATTCCCGTCTCGCACGTCTTGCGGAAGATGTGCAGGAATTCGTCCGTCAATCGATATCGGTCGTCGTGGCTCAGGTGAACTCCGTCTCCCGCGAGTTCATCCGGGTCACCGCCGGTCACGACATTGAGAAGAAGCCTTCCTCCCGACAAGCGGTCGAACGTGGCCGCCATTCGCGCTGCGAGGCCGGGAGACATGAGTCCCGGGCGTAGCGCGACGAGGAAACGCATTCGCTTCGTGTGTGGGAAGAGGGACGACGCCGTTACCCATGCGTCCTCGCAGGAACGCCCGGTCGGCAGGAGCGCGCCATAATAGCCGAGAGAATCGACCGCACGCGCGATCTGAGTCAGGTAGTCGTGCGAAGTCGTTCGTCCGCCGATCGCCGTTCCTAAGTAACGGCCGTCGCCGTGCGATGGAATGAACCAGAAAATTTTCATCGGATCTCGCTTCCTGATTGCGCGGCAGCCCTCACCGTCCACGGGACCGGTTGAACGGCATCGGCCACCTTGATGGAGGTCGGTATGATTCCCACCTCGAAGAATGCATCCGCCACTTGTTGCTGCTCTTTGGAAATCTCGTCCGTCCAAGGGACGAGCCCGTAGCGTCCCTTACGCTTTTCAGTGGCGAGAAGGGATGCTTTGCTCATTCCGATCTGCTCGGCGAGAAGATCAACGATCTCTTCCGGGTTCTCTTTGGCCCATTTGCCGAGTTGGTCGACCTCATCCAGCAAGTCTCGTATCAGTTCGGGCTGATCTTTCAGAATCTTGGGGGCCGCGAGATAGAACTCTCGCCCGCTGACGAGATCTTTTCCCGTGGCGAGCACTCGAACCTTTGTCAAATCTTCAGTAGCGGCGAAGAAGGGATCCCAGATCGACCAAGCATCGATACTTCCCTTCTCGAAAGCAGCGCGCGCATCAGGAGGAGATAAGTAAACGGGCTTGATGTCACTCAACGAGAGTCCCACCGATTTCAACGCTTGAAGGATGTGAAAATGCGCGCTTGAGCCCTTCGTGAAGCCGAACGACCTTCCTTTCAGGTCAGCGAGCGACTTGATCTCACTCTTTGCGTGAACGATGATTCCGCTCCCCTCCGGGCTTTGAGGCGTCGCGGCGATGTATTTGAAATCGACGCCAGCCGCCTGCGCGAAAACTGGTGGAGCATCGCCGGTGTGACCGAAATCGACGCTTCCCGCCCCGAGAGCTTCAAGAATGGGTGGGCCTGCAGGGAACTCGAACCACTCGATCTTCGCATGATACTTTTCAAGACGCTTGTCGAGCTTGCCAGACCAACGCAAGAGATACAACGCCCCCCACTTTTGATAACCGATTCGAAGAGTAGGGGTGGAAGATTGATTGTTCGAAGATGAGCAACCGACATGGGGAATGGCAAGGACAACAATCGTAAAAGCAAGAAGCGATCGTTGGAGACGGCCTGTCATCATGAAGCCCGCATGGATCGAGGGTAACATTCCTGCCCGGTCGTGGATTCCTTTGCAGAATCAGAAACGCAAACGATGTGCCGCGTTGTTGAACTGAGTGATTCACGGGGTTTTCGGGATCATCAGACTATTTCCGGGGAATGGGCGAGCAATAGTGACGGATGTCGCCAGTTCATTTAACGGCATCCGTGAGATGTGATGGATTGATTCCTAAATCGAGGGAGAAAATCCGTTCACTTGGACGTTGATCGGTGATGACGGCCCGGCAGCGGGAGGATCGATTCGATGGGGGGCGGCTGGAGCAGGCGTTGGCGTCGGATCGAGTGTGGGGACTCGGAATCGCTGCCATCGGACCCCTAATTTCCGCATGCGAGCCCGCAGGGTGTGAGGATTGATTCCCAGGATCTGGGCCGCTCCATTTTTTCCTTCGATCACGCCATTCGTCCGGGCAAGTACTCGTTCGATGTGCTCCACCATGACGTCGTCAAGCGTCGCAAGCGGATCGTCACTGGGGCGTTTCACCGCATCGATTGCATTGCCGCGTGGATGGCGTGAGATTGGTGTGCCTAGCGCGGTCCGCACATCAAGTCCCTGTCCATTTCCCAGAATCGCCGCTCGTTCGATCACTGATTGCAGTTCACGAACATTCCCTGGCCAATCGTAAGAGGTCAGAATGCGGATGTCGTCAGTGGACGGATCGATCGACGGCATGCCGAATCGTTTGGCCGCCCGCTGCGCGAAATGCTTGGCCATCTCCGCAACGTCTTGAGGACGTTCACGCAGAGACGGAAGCGTGATGGGATAGGTTGCTATGCGATACCAAAGATCCTCGCGAAAGGTACCCTCACCTACCATCGATCGCAGATCCCGGTGAGTCGCCGCGACGATGCGTACATTGACGGAGATTTGCTTTTCGCCACCGACTCGTTCGAACGTTCCCTCTTGCAACACGCGGAGCAAACGGACCTGTGCGGCAAGTGGAAGCTCGCCGATTTCGTCGAGAAAAAGGGTGCCACCGTCGGCCCGCTCGAACCACCCCTTACGGGTGCCGACGGCGCCAGTGAAACTTCCACGTTCATGGCCGAAGAGTTCGGAGTCTATTAACTCTGACGGTATAGCGCCGCAGTTGACGCGCAGGAACGGTCCGGTCGCGCGCCCTGATCGCTTGTGAACGGCTCGGGCGATGACTTCCTTTCCCGATCCCGTCTCACCAAGAATGAGCACCGGAAGATCGGAAGTCGCGACGAGGTTGACACGCTCCATTACCTCGCGAAGGCCTGTCTCCGCGCCGATGATTTCTCCCAGATCGGTTCTTCCCAACCGAGTGAGAAGAGTCCGGTTTTCTGCTTCAGCCGCTTCTTTCAGAGTATTGAGTTCACGGATGCGACGATCATTCTCAACCGCCACGGCCACGGGATCCAGCAGCCGCGCAAATTGACGAGCTTCGATCGACTCGAACGGTCGATCGAGAGAAATCGCGAGTACGATGGCGATTTGATGTTCTGGGTCACCCACGACTCTCGCGAGGATATTTCCCTCGACTCCGCTGGGAACAAGGCCCGGCAAATCGTCCTGCAGAATGGAGGCATCATCCTGACGGAGCTCGTTGCGACTAGCCCAACTTCTAATTCGTTGGAGATTCGCCCCCGCGCAAGCACACCGCACGGTTTGCGGAAGAGGCTGCGCGCCCGCTGCGGCGGCGGCAATGGTTTCAATCGATCCTCTCTTCGTGTCGAGGCGCCGGAGGATCAAAAGATCAGCGGGGAGAACAAGGCGAAACAATTCCAAAAGCCGGTCGACGGATTCACCTAGTTCCAGGTGCCGGCCTACCTCTCGCCAAAGTTCCAGAAGAACGTCTGACGGTTCCATCCTCGCATCCTCGCCACGTGATTCCGTCACGGACCCTTGAAATATCACAGTAGCTCCTTTGCCAGTGCTGGCTTCGAGCGGTTTTGCTGGCCGATCGCACTCAATTCCAGGGCAAAAAGCCGACGACTAAACCCTCACGCATGCCGAGAGATGGGTCGTATTAAACCCATTCTGGCATTCTCGTAAGTCATTTTATCAAAGGCTTTTATGTTGATCGTTCTGGATCTCACAAGTCCGTATTTCTGGTACGAATGGCGAAAAATCCTGATACGATCTCGCACGTGCCGACAAAGTTAATCCAAGCTATCGCAAGAGGTGTGCCATAACTGGTGAGAGGGAGCACGATCTGGAATGGACTAATCGGCCATTGCCGTTTGCTTGGCCCCGCGGTTGGGTTTAGGCGCTGAGTCTTCCCAGCGAATGGCAACGGCGGCTGGGTGGACTGAGCGGAGCCGATAATCGTGCGGGGACGCTTAAGAATGTATCGATGTGCCCGTGTGGAGGAGCATTGATGAGCAAGGTGTTCGGTATCGGCCTCACATTCGCCTTGCTTGCCCTCTCCACCATCCGAGCAGATGATGCGGTGACGATCTTCGAGGCCAAGAAAGACGACGATGGCTTCCTCGTCCACGAAGTCCGGTCGCCGTATCAGGCCAAGCCCACGGGGATCCGTGTACTGTGCCCTCACCGTGAGGAGGAGAAACGAAAGAAGTACCCTGTGGTCTACGTACTTCCGGTCGAGGCCGGGACTGAGGACCGATACGGGGACGGCTTGAAAGAGGTCAAGAAGCTTGACCTGCACAACAAATTCGGGGTCATCTTCGTGGCCCCGACCTTCTCGCACCTGCCATGGTACGCGGACCACCCGACCAATCCCGTGGTCCGCCAGGAGACCTACTTCGTCAAGGTCGTGGTCCCATTCATCGACAAGACCTATCCCGTGAAGGCTGAGGCCGAAGGGCGACTCCTGCTTGGGTTCAGTAAGTCCGGCTGGGGGGCGTGGTCAATGCTGCTACGCCACCCCGACCTGTTCAGCAAAGCCGCCGCATGGGATGCCCCGCTCATGATGAATAAGCCCGGCAAGTACGGCAGCGGCGACATCTTCGGCACGCTGAACAATTTCGAAGGCTACCGGGTGAGCAAGCTGCTGGCGGATAACGCCGAGATGTTCCAGAAAGGAAACCGGCTCATCCTACTCGGATATGGGAACTTCAGGGCCGAACATGAGCAGGCCCACGCCCTGATGGACAAGTTAAAAGTTGCCCACGAGTACCGGGACGGCCCCGAACGCAAGCACGACTGGCACAGCGGGTGGGTCAATGAAGCGGTCGAATTGCTCACCAGAGAGTGACGTCTTCGCGGGTACTTCTCCGTCCCTCAGGGGGAAATTACCCAGGCTACAGCCTACCAATGAAGCGAACAATCACGGCAATGATGGGGAAACAGGTCATTACCGATTGCATCCTCCGCATAAATCCCGACAAGAGTTCCGCAAACATCGGGAAAAAATCACGGTTGTATAAACCCTCACGGACCAATGACTTCGCTGATTTTGAAATGAATTCGCAGTGTTCATATGCGATTTTAAGAGGAATCTGTCCCCATCGGGTGATTGAGCGACAATCCTACCGTGTCTCTTGTTGTGTTAGTAAGGATTGGGCACGACCGACGTTCGCTCGGACGAACCATTACCCGAAAGAAACAAAACGCTTTTTGTCCATTTAGATGCCGCATCTGCAAGGGAGATGAGTGAATGAGGGGCTCGTTGTTCTTGACGACCTGTCTTCTTGCGATGTTCTCGCCCTGTTTTATTGGGCTTGAGTTTGTTGCAGCCGCGACGATTTCTGACTTTAGCCTTCCAACGGTGGAGGGTCGGACGTGGTCCAGCTCTCCGTCCGATGATGGCAAACTGCTGGTCGTTGCGTTTATCGGAACCGAGTGTCCGTTGATGCAACTTTACGGGCCGCGTCTCGAGAAGCTGTCACAAACCTACCAATCCAGAGGCGTTCGATTCGTTGCCATCGACTCTAACCATCAAGACTCCGTGGATGAAGTTGCTGCATTTGTGAGCAAGTATGGCCTCACGTTCCCCGTGTTGATGGACAGTGGATCGCGGATCGCGGACGTCCTTATGGCAAAGCGTACACCCGAAGTCTTCGTGCTCGATTCGACGCGATCAGTTCGTTACCGCGGACCGATTGACGACCAAGGGCGAGTTGGATTCGTGCGACTCAATGCCGAAGAAAACTATCTTGCGGATGCCATCGAAGAACTCCTCGCGGGCAAAGAAGTCAGTAAGCCTGAACGACCCGCAATTGGATGCTTGATCGGACGCAAGCATGAGCCTGTCACCCGCTCAAACGTCACCTACGCCAAAGAGGTTTCACGGATCTTTCAGTCTCGTTGTCTTGAATGCCATCGCTCCGGTGAGATCGGCCCTTTCGCCATGGACAAATACGACGATCTAGTCGGCTGGGCGGACATGATTCGCGAGGTTGTCGATCAAGAGCGAATGCCTCCCTGGTTCGCGAATCCGGAACATGGAAAATTCTCGAACGAAGCACGTCTCACGAAGCAAGAAAAGGATGCCATCCTCGCTTGGGTTGATGCCGGGACGCCGATGGGCAATCCGGATGATCTTCCTGAACCGCGAAAATTCGTGGATGGTTGGAGTATCGGCGTCCCTGATGAAGTTATTGCCATGGCTGAGAAGCCGTATGCCGTCCCGGCAGATGGGGCGGTTCCCTACCAGCATTTTGTCGTCGATCCAGGTTGGTCCGAAGACAAGTGGATAAAGGCCTGCGAAGTCCGTCCAGGCGCTCGTTCAGTCGTTCACCACGTCTTTGTCCTCAGTATCCCGCCGGATGCCAAAGTGAGCAAACGCAACGAGGTCCAAACGGCTGTGGCGGCGGCCAATGCTTTCAAGGGTGGATTGATTGCTGCCTGTGCGCCCGGAACGCCAGCCTTCACCACCCCTCCCAAGATGGCGCGCCGAGTTCCCGCGGGTTCCAAGATCGTTTTTCAAATTCATTACACGCCCAATGGCAGGCCCGAGGATGATTTGACGCGAGTTGGTTTCAAGTTTTGTGACGAGAGCGAGGTCGAGCAAGAGATTCTGGGGCTGGGAGCACAGAATTTTCTGTTCAGAATACCAGCCAACGCGTCGGACCATGTCGTTAAGACGAGCTACCGGTTTGACGAGGACAAAATCCTTCGTCATATGTTGCCCCACATGCATCTTCGGGGCAAATCGTTCCAATACTTCGCGGTGTTTCCGGATGGACGGCGCGAACTCCTATTAGATGTTCCTCGCTACGATTTCAATTGGCAGATTCAGTACGAGCTTGCGGAACCGAGACTCATGCCGAAAGGGACGGTGTTGGAATGCATCGGGCATTATGACAACTCGTCCAGTAACCCTGCCAACCCTAATCCCAATACGATCGTGCGTCCTGGTCAGCAGACCTGGGAGGAAATGATGATCGGCTGGTTCTCGGTCGTGTCCCTACCGAAAGATCAAGGGACTGCCAATCGCGCTAGTCGTTGAATATCTTCCGCTAACATGCGGCGAAGAGCGTATCGATGATGTAGGAGCGATCCGCATAGCGCTGCGTATTCGGAGCGGCGAGGACAAACCGACGGCACCTTTCTGGTGAATGCTCAGTCCTCGTTTGAAACATGAATCATTTCCGGTCTTGGAAGGATCCTTTATGCTGCCGGGCCTGCTGGCGGAATTGATCGGTTATGCGGCGGCGACGCTGGGGACATTCGTCATGCTGCCGCAGGTGGTCAAAACAATCCGCTCGCGCTCTGCTCATGACGTCTCCGGCGTCATGCTCGGCATCTATCTTGTTCAGAATGTTCTTTGGTTCGCCTACGGTGTCATGATCTGGGCCGTCCCGCTCATCGCATGCAACGTCGTCGCCTTCGCATTGTGCTCCTTTCAGGCCTACCTAAAACGGCGCTACGACATGGAGAGTGCTCGTCCGCACTCTCGCGACGATGTTCGACAGAGTCATAGCGTTTGAGTGGCACTTCACGACGATTCCAGAGCAATCGTCGTCGGCATCAGGTAGCTCACGACGGCTACGCCACTGTCCAGAAAGTACTCATTTCACGGTCGACCACAGCGATATTTCAACAGGAAGAAAGTCATCGTTTCAAGGATCGAGCACTTTTCAACCATTCCCGATTCCACCCGGCCACGGCGAGCAATAGGGCAAGGCCGCAACAGAGCAAACTCCCCGTTTCTGGGACAGCGGTCGTGATGTAGGTGAAGGCTCTCGTTCCACCATCAAGCGCTGAACGACCGCTAATGAGTGCGGTATCGAGGGAATTCATCCCAGCGTTTGTTGGAATGGATACGTACGCATCGAGCGCGAAAGACTCACCCGGCTCGAGAACGGGTGTCGTCAATGCCGAGAAGCTGACACCCCACAAGTTGTCCTCGGAGAAGAGATCGTATCGGTCGGCGTGATCAGAAGTATTGGTAATCACCAGCTCGTAGTTTTTTATGTCGCCTGGTTTGCCGAACAGTGTGGGATCGAGTGCGGAGATGGAGAAACCGGGATCAAGTTGGGTCAAGATCGAAGGATTGTCGGAAGCGAGTGCCAATCGTTCCGGCCCCCACTGACGACGCCACGCTGACTGATCTCCTTTCAGATAGAGATCGAAGAAGCTAGTCAATTCCGCGCGAGTGAACTCTAACTGTTCCGCGCCGGTCACTCCGGGTGTTTCACCAATAGCGAAGGGAAAATCGGTGAAGCCTTGATGAAAGCCTCCTGTTTGCGACGGCAACATGCGTGGGCCTGAAGCGGCGTCGTAGATCACCTGACCATTCGTCGCGATGGGAATGACACCGTCCGCACTGCCGTTCATAAGCGAGATCGGAATGTTGAGTTTGGTTACTTCTACATCGGCGTAAGGTGGAGGAGCAGCTCCCAGTGGCCCGGCATCACGCAACGACGCTGCCGCCAATGTTGCGGTTGCCTTGAATCGAGAATCCCTCGCCGCCGCGACGAGTGCGATTCCACCCCCCAGAGAATGGCCAGAGATTCCCAACTGCGCGGAGTTTACCCGACCTTCAAACGGAGAGCCCGCGGTCGAGTTTTGGGTGATGATGTAGTCGACGGAACGCGACATATCAGAGATGTATTGCTCACGGTTTGGATTGAAGGTTAATTCCTGAGAGGAAGTGGCTACGACGATGTAACCGCGAGTCGCTAAGTGCCGAAGCGTCGAATCATAGCTCGATGCCCCGAAGAAAAAGCCATGCCCAAACGCAATGACAGGAAACGGCCCAGCATTCGACACATCCGTGTTACTCCCCTGGCTAACGGCCGGGTAATACACCTTTGCATCGACGCCAGAGGGCAAGCCCGGCGTGGGAACATTCACCATCGTTTCACCCCACGCATAGGCTCCTGGGGTGGAATAGCTATCTGCTGCTAGAACGCTTGAAACAAGCAGTGCCAATAAAGTCGACATGGAGGGACCTCACCAAGGCAGGTAGGAAAGAGCAGAGGGTCATTTGCGATTGTAGATCCGAAGACCGGTCGGGGCCACCCAATCGAAGTGACTTATTTCGCACTCGCGGCGGCGGAACCTGATGGAAGATATTGAGTAATGAGAAATCGAGTCTTTTGAACTCGTCTATTCTCCTGGTGGATTAGAGCATGGATCGGAAACTGAATGATCGTTTCCGTGATTATCTCACCGTGATTAGTGATGGTGCACTCGTCAGCCACGGCAATCACTTCATGAATCTTCAAGCGGCAAGAGATCCTTCAGGATTGAACGAGGGTATTTGTTGCGACCTTCGGGAGGGAAGCCGCTGTTTCGTAGTTTTCGTTCATTCCCCGCCGACACGATGTTTCTTCGGGAAAAGAGGACGAATCCATGCGTCCAATGACATCGTGAGATCGATGCCGTGATTTGCGGTAAGGACTCTCTGCATCGATTTGGCATGCCTATTGCGATGTGCAATAAACATCGATCGTCGAGCGATCAGGAAGCGGGAACGACAAGGTTTTCGTTCCGCGACCTTATCAAGGGTGATCTCTAAGCCAACAACTTCGGCGCCAGTACCGGACCGCGCCGAGAGCCTGGCGCTGAGGAATCGTGACATCTTCATGGCTAATGACGCCTGCCGACACCGTCGTTAGTTATCGGGTTGAAGAGTTCGATTTCTCAGCGTTCCCCTTCGACCGGTGCCTCTTCTCTCAGGGGGGGCACCGGTCGATTCCCCTGACCACTCCGAGGTGTTGTCTCTCTCCTGGCAAGAAACGACAGAGGACGCGGCCAAGGTCGCGTCCTCTGTCGTATTCAATTGCGGAATCACCCTTCGATCGCTTGAAGGAGATCTTTCAAAAGATCGGACACATCTTCGATTCCGACACTCAGCCGAATAAGTCCACCGTCGACTCCCCGTTTTTCACGCACCTCGCGCGGAATACTTGCATGTGTCATCGTGGCGGGATGACATACGAGTGACTCTACTCCTCCCAGACTTTCCGCTAAGCTGAAGACGCGAATGCGAGAGAAGAACCGGCGGGCCGCCTCCTCACCTCCACGTAAGCGAATGCTGATCATGCCGCCGAAGTTTGACATCTGCCGTTTCGCGATTTCGTGACCGGCATGACTCTTCAGCCCTGGATAGTAAACCTTTTCGACGAAGGGATGCGACGAAAGCTGCTCGGCAATCGCTTGGGCGTTCTCCCCATGCTTTTGCATGCGAACGGCAAGAGTCTTGATCCCACGCAGAGTCAGCCAGGAGTCAAATGGCCCTGCCACACCCCCAGCGGCGTTGTGATAGAATGCGAGTCGTTCCATCAACTCGCCCGAACCGATGACCGCTCCACCGACGACGTCGGAATGACCGCCGAGATACTTCGTCGTGCTATGAACGACGAGATCAGCGCCGAGTTCGATCGGTCGTTGGAGTGCTGGAGAAGCGAACGTGCTATCAACGACGAGGAGTGCTCCCGCTTTCTTCGCCACTCGCGCGATGGCTTCGATATCGATCACTTGGAGAAGCGGATTCGTAGGCGTTTCGATCCAAATCATCCGCGTCTTTGACGTGAGGGCATTCTCGAAAGCATCAACGGTGGGGGTGGTCACGTAATTCGCCGCGAGCCCCCAAGGTCGAAAGACCTTTTCCAGGAGACGATACGTCCCGCCGTACATGTCCTCGGCCGCGAGGACTTCGTCGCCCGGACGAAGGAGCGCGAGGATCCCGTTCGACGCAGCCAAACCCGAAGCGAAGGCGAGTGCACGCTCTCCTTTTTCGAGAGAAGCGAGGCAAATCTCGAGTGCCTGTCGAGTCGGATTACCGCTGCGCGAGTATTCGAATCCTTTGTGCTCTCCCGGCGCTGACTGCGTGAACGTGGACGTTGCATAAATCGGGACGACCGTCGCGCCGGTTGCGGGATCGGGCTCCTGTCCCGCATGGATTGCCCGGGTGGCGATGCCTGTCTCTTCCCATGCAACGGTATCCGTCGATGGACTTGACTTCGATTCGATGCGCTGGATCATGCCGCCTCCTGTGTGCACGTGACGAAGCTGTTGTCGCTCCATGACTGGACAAGATCGATTCGGCTCAAAATGCCCACGGCCTGTTTGTTGTTCACGACGACGACGGCGGGGTTTCCCGACAGAAGAAGTCGATAAACTTCATCAACATCGGAGGTCGGTTCCACCTCAGGCAGAGGACTCGCCATGATCTGTCCGACGAGAAGTTCGTCGAGCTTCACGCCGTCTCTGACGTTGCGTGCGATAGAGATCTCATGAATCGTTCCGATCGAACGACCCTCTTCGAGGACGGGAATTTGGGAGATACTTCCTTCGCGCATCCGGCGGATGGCAGTTGTTGCCAGATCACCGGCCGTCACGCTGATGAGCGGAGTCGCGCCTTGTTCCTCCAAGAGCTCCGAGACGAAGCGGCGTCGCGACGGAGACCAGTTGAGGTTGTTCTGTTCTAGCCATTCATCATCGAAGAATTTGCTCAGATAGTTTCGACCAGTGTCGCAACAGACCGTGACGATGAGATCACCCGGTTTCGATCGACGAGCGATTCGAAGGGCTGCCGCCAAGTTGACGCCGGTCGAACCTCCCGCGAGAATTCCTTCTTTTCGTGCCAGCTCTCTCGCGATGTGAAACGCTTCACGATCAGAGACGCGCACCCATTCATCCACCAGTTGGCTATTGAATGTTTTGGGGACGAAGTCCTCTCCGATCCCTTCGACTTTCCAAGGCTTGGGCGAGTCACCCGAGAGGACGGATCCTTCGGGATCCGCGCCGACGATACGGACATTCGGATTCCGTTCCTTCAAATAGCTGGCGATGCCGGTAAGCGTTCCACCGGTTCCAACGCCGGCCACAAAAGTCGTGACGCGCCCCTTCGACTGATCCCAGATCTCCGGGCCGGTCGAATGGTAGTGAGCATTGGGATTCGCAAAGTTTCGGAATTGATCCGGTCGCCATGCGTCGGCGATCTCTCGTGCGAGCCTATTGGCTACACCGTTATAGCTCTCGGGCGAATCGGGCGCGACACTTGTCGGCGTGATGACGACTTCAGCCCCGTACGCTTTCAAAAGCGAGATCTTCTCTTTGCTCATCTTGTCCGGAAGGACAAAGATGCAGCGGTAACCATGAACGGCGGCGGCCATCGCGAGACCGACGCCCGTGTTGCCCGCCGTTGCCTCGATGATCGTTCCACCCGGCTTCAGCGTCCCATTCCGCTCCGCTTCTTGAATCATCGCAAGAGCCATGCGGTCTTTGACACTTCCTCCTGGATTCAACGACTCAAGCTTTAATGCAACAGTTGCTTGAATCCCCTCCGCAATCTTTCCAAGTCTCACCAACGGCGTCTGACCGATGGCATCCAGAATGTTGGATTGCATGTCAACTGTCTCCCAGCAAATGCGACGGCAAGGCCATGGATTATCACGGAAAAGTTCGGCCTAAAGTGATGTGTGGCTAGGAGCAGCGTCTAATTGACAGTTATCGACCAGCCTCACCTAGCTTCTGCTCTGAATCTTCGCTTCCGAGATAAACCCATCGAATGGATCATGTGCGCGGGACGAATAGTGGATTGAAATCGTCGATATGTTCCCGAATGGCGAGGGGAAGGGGAGTGAAACTTGATTGGGGAGGATTCTGGAGTGAGTGTGGAAAACATTGTTAGCTGACATCCCGAATCACATTCCACGAAAAATTTCGGGAAATTCTAGAACCGTCATTGAAGACCTCTCCATACCGCACGCTAGCCATCAAAATTGATGGTGTGTAGTGATCGCTACTAAGTACTTGAAATGTTTTGTACTTAGGAGAATCGAAATTAGGAGATTATCAATTCATCTATCGAATTCTCATGGCCTCCGTGATAATTGCTGGCGTGGATGGAATGGCGGCTCGGCGTGTCGCCATTGCAGTCATAAGTACCCCGGCTTATTGTCACTTCGTCACCTTGAGGCGACAGGAGGTCAGTGATGGCGAGCAAAACGAAAAAAGGGGATTCGATGATGAACACGATGATGATGCCGACCGCCGGTACCATGAGCGGCATGATGGGTAGCCCGATGATGGGTGGCATGTCGATGGGATCACCGATGATGAGCTCTCCGATGATGGGAATGATGGTTCCCCGCTGCAAAATGACCCTCGAACACTGCAAGGGTGGAATGAAGATCACCTGCGAGTGCGAAGATGCGATGTCGACCAGCATGATGCAGAACATGTGCATGTCGCTCGCGGGCGGAATGTGCACCCTCTGCTGCACCATGAACGGCATGATGATGTGCAGCTGTAATCTCTGCATGTGCAATTGCCGTTGCGAGACGACCGAAGATGGCTGCTGCATTACTTGCATGAGCGGCGATGCCAAGTGCTGCGAGATGTGCCAGGCTTGCTGTGATTGCATGACCGCCATGATGAAGGCGGGCTGCACCTGCTGCCTCATGATGAACGGCATGCCCGTTTGCTGCTGCTAATCGCAGTCAGACACTTCGATGCGTTCCAACGGTGACGGCCTAGGCAACGGCGAGGAGCCGATGCAGAGGTAGCAACAAAGAGTCTCGCGACTTCTGACCACAACGAATACCGGGCACACTCTTCAGGGAGTAGGCCCGGTTTATTTCTGCGCGGTGTCGTCAGGGATTTGTCATGACGCGACCGCTATTTCTTCACCTTGTAATGACGGAGGAGCCCTACCTCCTCCACGAGATTCTCCGACCCATAAAAGTGGTCCGCATAAACTCGTTCGATCTCGCGATCGCAGTCATGAACGAATACGTCCCCACCCGGGACCACCAGCCTTCTCGCCATGAAGATGCTTTGCATTCGGCCGGGCGATTCGTCATACCAGCCGACCGGCGCATCGACAATGACTACGTCCCACTCGTTCTCTTTAACTTCCGTGGGAAGTTCCATGGTCAATCGGTCCGGGCGGTCGAACAGGCTTTTCCATTCATCAGCTCGAGTGCTGTACTTTACCTCCAAGATGTGGAGGCCGGGGGTTCGTGCCGCAACGATATTGATCCACTCGCGACTATCCTCGAAGAAGACGGTCTTGCCGTTTCGATTGATCCATGCCCAGAGCCGTGAGTCATTACCGACTCCGAAAATCAGGAGTCGGCACTTGGGCTTCGCTTGAATGGCCGAGACGATTCGACTCATCTCGTCGGCCGTCATCTGAATGTTGTGAGTCTTTCGAAGAACATGAAGTGTCGGTCGACAGGGAACGAGCTGATACGCTTTGAACGACGGGATCGCCACCACGTTCTTGATAGTCTGTTTCATTCCCTGCAACATTCGCGCATCCTCTTTGCGGTTTCAGATGTGATGAGATGTGATGACGGGCCCCGCGATTCCCGGCCGCTGATTAGTGTATACCGCGTCGATCCAGATTCGCATCAGGCAGGCAAGCGAATTTGCTGAAATGAAATAGGGATTGGCGTCCTTCTCCGATTGTTCATTCTCATTTCGTTTCAAGAATGTCCGCTCAGAAGAAGCTGCTTTTTCTGATGGATGAACTGAAGATGATGCGGAATAGGTGAGGTGGCGCGTTCGAGCACCGCTCAAAGCGTCAACGGGCCGTCCTTCGAATGGATGCCGATTCGCTCGGATTTTTCCAAGGAAAGTGACATTAGGATACATGTCATGTGGCGGCGAATCGAGTTGATGAGGTTGAGTTCATCATCGATGGACCGAGGCTCGGCCGCGAGCGCCGCGAGAAAGTCAGACGGCTCCGCCCGTAACAACATCGGCGTCTCCTCGGCGAGGATGAGCCGCATTTGATCGGCGTAGAGTATTTCGGCATCGGCCAGATGGCATATGATCTGACGAATAGAGCATGTTCCGGGAGTCGGGAGGGCATCGAATCCCGAGGGAGTTAAGCGTTCAGCAGTCCCACGATGCATGGAGGGCCAGAGGCGGTATCGCTTAATGAGCTCACGATCGTCTAATCATTTGACACCAGGTCTATCTGATGAATTGCCCGTTACGACGCGATTTGATCGCAGGAGATGAGGGCTGATTTTAGATGCCGCAGGTCGCGATCGAGGAGTGTCGGTGATCATGATGTTGTTCAGCGGAGAAGGAGCGAGCGACAACAGAGTCGGTGCTAAACACCTCTTTCGCATTGAAAATAAGAAGACCGGCTCCAAGTCATCGGAGCCGGTCTATCGTTGGTGCAATGCTTCGTGACTGCTTAGTTGTTTCGGCAATTCGAGTAGGCATGTTCGATGAGGGACGGACCTTGACTGCGGGAGGCGACGCTCGCCTGAGCCTTTTGCCAAGCTTGTTGGTAGACTTGCCAACCCCACCATGCGCCTGGACCAGCCATCATCGGCCACGCCACGCAACAGAACGCTTGAGCTTTCGAGTGAGCTTTTGCCTTCCTCTTGACTCTCGAAGCGATCCGATTCGTGATCATTCGTTGGTCCCCTGAACGCTGCATGGTGTGTTGCATTGCCTCCTTGCAATTATCGACTAACTTACTCGTTATTCTAGGGCGTCCATTCTCCTCTTCCAAAAGAAAGATGGGAATTTGTCCGAAAGACCGGAAATACCCATTAAGTTTATCATCCCCGTTCTCTGGGGTTGACAGTGTCGTAAGTCATTTGATTTCATTGTTTTGTGTTTCGTGTGGATGGAGTGGGGTTTTTTGTGACGACTTCTGCGAACGCGGACAGCATTCTGAGATCTTGTTGCACTCAGAAGGGATCGAGTGCATAATTGACGACCGCTGGGGTCGTATTTTGGGCTTTTGATTTGCCGGTGAATTCGATAAGTATCGGCGAAGAGATTTACTCTTTATCAGCTAGAGAAAGTGTCTTTTCCCATGAGGATCTCGCGTCGTTCCGATTATGCCTTACGCGCGATGCTAACCCTCGTCGATCACTATGGGGAGGGGGCAATGTCGCTTTCTGAATTGGCCCGTCGAAACGAAATCCCCAAGCAATTTCTCGAGCACATCATGCTCGACCTGAAGAAAGAGGGATGGGTGAAGAGTCTGCCGGGGCGTTCCGGCGGTTATGAGCTCGCTCGAAGTCCTGATTCGATTTCAATGGGGCAGATCATCCGACTCTTCGATGGGATGCTGGCACCGATTGGTTGTGTCTCCGTGAATGTGCATGAGCCTTGCAGCCAATCGGTATCTTGTCGATTTCGCCGAGTTTTGCTCGATATTCGCAATCAAACGACCAAGTATCTCGAGTCGGCGACATTGGCCAAAGTCGCGGCTCTAACACCGGTGAGTGATCCCGAGGTCTTTCAGCTCAGCTTTTATCAAGGGGATGGGATTTAGGTCCCGCCCCATGGCAGTCACTCCTTTGACAAATGTTACTCACGCCACCGAGCTCCCTTTCCAGAATTACTAATTGGTTTTGAATGAGTCCTCGATAGGGTTGCTCGTCCGGTCGAATCGAAATCCAATTGACCTCGATCGGCGAAGAGGTAGAGTGCGCGTAAGGAGATTCATCGACTCGTGACTCGACTTGCGGCTTCCATCGTTGCTATCGCGTTCTTCCTGCAGCAAGGCAATTGCTGCTGCGGAGAGACTGTTTGTAACGTTTGGGTGTCAGTGATGACTTCGCCCGAATCCTGCGGCCGAGGGCACGAACGTGGTGATGAGCATTGCCATCACCACGATGAAGGTGACACACCGGCTCATTCCCACGAGCATCATTTTTGCGTGGGAACGCATCTGTTCTATCTCGATACAGCCGCGGACGCGGCGCCCGACGAGCTCGATCTTATCTCTTGGCACGTACCTATCGATGAAGTCATCGGGCTTCACTCGGCAAGCAAAGCTCCATTGTCGCTTGCCTACTTGACGGAACATTTCAATTCCGCCCCTGCGCGCGCGGAACTTCAAGTCTTCCAGATCTGAACCACTTCTGACCCCTCATCAATTCCGTGCGCAGATGAATGCTGGGCATTCGAGTGCGCGCCTTTTCGATTTGAATCGTTCAACATTTAACCTTGAGGAGAAAAGATCATGCGTTCCATTCTTTGGTCATTATTGGCAGGGTCATTGTTGGTGGGTGGCGTTGGTTGTGAGCAGAAAAAATCAGACGAGCCGAAAGGAAACGAGTCGAAGGAAGCGGCTCACGAACACGCGAGCACGGGACCGCATCAGGGGGATTTGATTGAACTCGGAAACGAGGAGTATCACGGCGAATTCGTCCACGACGAAAAGACTGAGGATGTGACGATCTACATCCTTGATTCGAACGCAAAGAATGCCGTTCCCATTGAAGTGGAAGAAGTCATCATCAACCTCAAGCATGACGGGAAGCCTGAACAACACAAGCTCGCGGCTGCTCCGCTCGAGGGTGAGGAGAAGGGGAAATCGTCACGATTCGTGGCGAAGGGAAATCACGATCTCTCGCACGCCATCGAAGAAAAGGATGCTGATGCTCGATTGCAAGTGACGATTGCCGGGAAGTCCTTCACTGGAAAAATCGAGCACTCGCATGATCACGCGGATCATGACCATGATCACGATCATGAGAAGAAGTAAGAGCATTCATTGAGGCACGATATTGCTTCGCCTTCTTCGGCGAGAGGTGGAAGAAGGCGAAGCGGGCCGGGAGTCTGAGTCATGAAAACGGTGATCGGGTGGATCGTTGCGATCGTGCTCGCGGCAGTTACCGGACTTGTCGTCCTTTCGACGTTGAAGCCGGATCTTTGGAAATCAGTTGCCGTGCCGGAATCGACCTCCAAGCCCCACGCCCATGATCATGGAGAGCATGCATCTGCCGATTCAATCGTCCTTTCGGCGCAGGCTCGACTGAATCTGGGTCTGAAGGTTGCGCCTATCAAGCTTCAATCCTACTGGCAGTCGATCCCGATCCCCGGGACGATCGTCGAGCGACCGGGGCACAGCCATCGGAAGATTTCCTCGCCGATGACTGGAATCATCAGTGATTTGTTCGTGCATCCGAACCAACTGATCAAGCCGGGCGAACCGATAGCACAGCTCGAATTAAAAGGAGACGCGCTTGCGACAACGCAAGGGGAGTTGCTGCGCATCGTTCGTGAACTCGAACTAAACGACAAGGAGTTGAAGCGAATCACCTCGCTCGTTGACATGGGAAGTGTCCCCGAGCGGAACAAGCTGACCCTCGAGTATGAACATGGCCGATTGCAGGCACAGCTTGAATCGAAACTTCAGCAGCTCGAGGTTCTCGGTCTTTCCGCGTCACAAATCGACACGATTCGAACGACGGGAAAGCTTCTTCGCACATTCACCATTCATGCTCCGCCTATTTCCTCGGAAGAGCGTGCGCATATGGCGGAAGCCGCTGAACTGATGAAAGGAGAATCGAAGGACGATGCTGAGCAGGCCGCGGTTGGTCTGAAGGATCCAGGTTTCACCGTCGAATCCATCGATGTTTTCCCTGGCAAGCAAGTGGCGGCCGGAGATGAGATTGGCAGTTTAGCATTTCACGTCGTCCTCTACGTCGAGGGTCAAGCGTTCGAGCGAGAGGGAGAGGCCGTCGCTCAGGCGATGCGAGAACGATGGCCGGTCGCGGCTCGATTCGAAACCGGCAGCAATGAGCAAATCATTCGCGAGCAACTGGTGATTCTCTTCATGGACAACATCGTTGATCAGCAGACGCGCACCTTCAAATTCTATCTCCCCCTCCCCAATGAAGTGCTCCTCGACAGTTACGGACCGCAAAAGGAGATTTATCGCTCGTGGCGATTTAAACCTGGTCAAAAGGCGGAGCTGCAAGTGCCGGTCGCGAAGCTAAGTGATGTGATCGTTCTGCCGGCCGAGGCTGTCGTCCGCGAGGGGCCGCAAGCGTTCGCCTTTGTCGAGAACGGCGACAAATTCGAACGTCGGGGAGTTCACGTTCAACATATCGGGCGCGGTGAAGTCGTACTCGCGAATGACGGCTCGGTGTTTCCCGGCGAGATCGTCGCCACCAACAACGCGTATCAGATCAACCTGGCCGTCAAGAAAGTAAGTGGCGAAGGAGGAGGTGGGGGGCATGAAGGTCACGATCACGGTCACGCAGGACATTCCCACGAGCACTGACAGAAGAGACCTGATTTTGCGTCAGAGCGATCTTCCTGAGTCGAGGGCAGCAGTGACGATCACCTTATGATCTCGGCGGCGGAGAATATTCGATGAAACCAGGGACGAGGGATTCTGCGTGAACGCCATCATTCGCTTTTCGCTCCGTCATCGGCTGGTCATTCTCACGCTTGCCATCGTGACGATGGTATTCGGCAGCATGGTACTTGCGAGTTTGCCGATCGATATTTTTCCGAACCTCACTCGACCGCGCGTAGTGGTGATGACGGAAGCGGCGGGGCTCGCGCCCGAAGAAGTCGAAACGCTTATCACTTTCCCAATCGAAACGGCACTCAACGGCGCCACTGGTGTGGAAGCGGTGCGGAGTTCCTCGGGTATCGGCCTATCGGTGGTTTATGTCGAGTTCGGCTGGAACATGGACATCTACTTGGCGCGACAGATTGTCTCGGAGCGTCTCGCTACCGTGGCGGGTCGTCTTCCCGAGGGGGTGAAACCCGAGATGACTCCCATCAGTTCCATCATGGGCCAGATCATGATGGTCGCCATGTGGAGCAAGGATGGCTCGACCAGCCCGATGGAGATTCGGACACTCGCCGACTGGGTCGTCCGACAGCGATTACTTACTATTTCCGGCGTTGCTCAGGTCATCAACATGGGAGGAGAACGTAAGCAGTACCAAGTGCTGGTCGATCCTCAATCACTGTTGTCAAGAGGTGTCACGCTTGCGGAGGTGGAAGAGGCGCTCGGCCGTAGTAATTCCAACGCGACAGGGGGGTATATCGACCAAGGGTCCATGGAGTTTTTAGTCCGCGGCCTTGGACGAGCGGCCACGAAAGAAGATATCGCTCAATCCGTCGTAAAGGACATGGCCGGTCGTGCAATTCTGGTGCAAGACGTCGCTCGTGTGGTGGAAGGGGGGCAGATCAAGCGTGGAGACGCTTCCGCGAATGGCTATTCCGCGGTCGTTCTCACCGTCGCGAAGCAGCCGCAAGCCGATACGCGTGAACTCACGAACAAGATTCAAAAGGCACTCGACGAACTCCGACCCTCACTTCCACCCGATATTGTTCTCGACGCCTCAGTATTTCAGCAACGAACATTCATTGATCTCGGCATACGAAACGTGATGGAAGCGTTGCGAGATGGAGCGATTCTGATCGTCATCGTGTTGTTCCTATTTTTGCTCAACTTTCGAACGACATTCATTACACTCACCGCGATTCCACTTTCCATCATCATCACCGGCCTGGTGTTCAAGCTGTTCGGTCTGTCGATCAATGTCATGACGCTGGGAGGACTGGCCGTTGCGCTGGGGGAACTGGTCGATGATGCGATCGTCGACATTGAAAACGTGTTTCGGCGCTTGAAGGAAAACGGTCGGAGAGATCACCCCAAACCAAAGCTTGAAGTGATCTATGAGGCGAGTGTTGAGATTCGCGGGGCGATTGTTTTTGGCACGATGCTGGTCATTCTCGTCTTCGTCCCTTTGTTCGCTCTTTCCGGAATTGAGGGGCGCCTCTTCACGCCGCTCGGAATCGCATACATCGTATCCATTCTGGCATCGTTGCTCGTATCGCTAACCGTGACGCCGGTCCTCGCCTCCTACCTTCTCAGCGATTCAAAGGGAGGGCATTCGGAGAAAGACGGAATCGTCCTTTGCCTTTTGAAGCGAGCCGCCTCTCCTGTCATCCGATTTAGCATGAATCGGGCCGCGCTGGCTTTCATGCTTCTACTTGTAGGTGCCTGCCTTGTCGCGAGCGTGGTCGAAATCGTTCGAATGGGAAAGGACTTTCTGCCACCCTTTGATGAGGGAGCAATCCAAGTCAACATATTCCTTCCGCCGGGCGCGTCACTCGAGACCTCCAACAGAGTCAGCAAGATGGCGAGTGACCGTTTTCAAACGATGATGCAAACCAATGATAATCCCAAGGGATTGATTCGAGGTTTCATCAGGCGAAGCGGACGGGCGGAACTCGACGAACATGCTGAGGGAGTCAACGTGACGGAGATCGTCGTCTCATTGAATCCGGACAGCGGTTCGACACGTGCCGAGTCGCTTGAACGAATTCGATCTGAACTCGCAGAGATTCCAGGAATTGAATACGAAGCCGAACAACCTCTCGCTCATCTCATCAGTCACATGCTTTCGGGGGTCACGGCGCAGATCGCGATCAAACTCTACGGAGACGACCTAGACGTCTTACGGGAGAAGGCGACGGAGATTCGGAATGCGATCTCCGTCGTTCCTGGAATTGAGCCTCCCGTCATAGAGCCTCAAAAAATCGTGCCGCAGCTCCGAATTGAACTCGATCGATCCAAGCTGGCTCTTTATGGGCTCACACCGGCATATGTGAATGACTTTGTCGAGACGGCCTTGAGAGGAAAAGTTGTTTCCACCATTTTGGAAGGACAACGTACTTTCGAACTTTTGGTTCGACTCGATGATCAGTATCGAACCGATTTCGCAAATCTCTCACGATTGTCAATCGATCTTCCGCGTGGGGGGCGTATTCCGCTCGGCGCGGTGGCCAAGGTGTATGAAGGTGGAGGCCCCAACACCATCAATCGAGAGAATGTTCGTCGGCGTATCACCATCCGCGTCAATACCAGCAACCGTGATCTCGCGAGCGCGGTGGCGGAAATGAAGGAGCGGATCAGCGAAAAGGTAACTTTGCCAGAAGGGTACTTTCTGGATTTTGCCGGCCAGTTCCAAGCGCAACAAGAGGCGAGCCGAATGATTCTTCTCCTGAGCGGTGTCTCCATCGCCGGCGTATTCCTGGTTCTCTACACGTTATTTCCTTCTGTTCGAATCGTGCTGCAAATCATGCTGGCTTTGCCGATTGCCTTCATCGGCGGTGTGATTGCCCTTGTTATCACTGAGCAGTCGCTAACAGTGGCGAGTATGGTCGGTTTTATTTCGTTAGGCGGAATCGCGGCGCGGAATGGCATTCTTCTCGTTTCACATTACTTTCACTTGATGCGAGAGGAGGGAGAGAAGTTCAGTCAAGAAATGGTTTTGCGAGGTAGTTTGGAACGACTTGCACCTGTACTGATGACGGCACTCACGGCGGGACTTGGACTGCTACCTCTTGTGCTCGGCGGGCAGCAGCCCGGCAAAGAGATTCTCTACCCCGTCGCAACGGTCATTCTGGGAGGACTGGTGACGTCCACGGTTTGCGAATATCTGATTCATCCAGGATTGTTCTGGAACCTGAGCGGACAGTCCGCAGCAAGGCTTACCCATACGGCCGATGCTCGAGGGGAAGGGTGAAAAAAGCGAGAGCCCCGGACATCTGATGAGCCTCACGTCTCACCCAAGTCCTGAGCTCTCGCCCCATGGATACACGGTCAAGAGTTCATCCGTCGCTGCGGTTCTCCTATTCCTTCGCCCGATAGCATCGTTTAGACGGCAAAGGCTATGGGAACCGCGTCACACGGCTGGTCCACGTCGTCCCAGTACGAGTGAGATGATGAACAGAATGAGAAAGGCGACAAAAAGTATCCATGCCACTTGCGAGGATACAGCTTCCACGCCCCCCAGACCCAACGCTCCCGCGATCAACGCGAGCACTAAGAAAACCAAAGACCACCGTAACATGGATTGCCCCCTTTTGAGTTATCAGACTTCCAACGCTTGATTCGTTGACCTCGTCGTTCGAGGCCGGTCCTGCTCACACGCTACATATGCCGTTTGATGTCCAATTCTTCGAGTCGTGCCAGCATCGTCGCCACGTACGCCCGCTGTTCTTTGAGTGTCTCAGAGAGCGGACCGAGCGGGTCAAGTACGATGACCGTCTCGTAAACACGTTGCATCTTGGTTTCGAAATCGATGGCTCGATGAAGTAGAGCTTCTTCGTCATATGTTCGAAAAGAATCGATTGCCGCTCTAATCCTCGCCATCATTGATGGTTCAACATCAGGCTTGATTCCGTTGATCGCAAGGGTGTCTTGAATCTTCTCCACATGGGCTGCTCGGTGAATCGATATCTGATCGATGATCGAACGTAGTTCCCGATCAGCAATGTGACTCGCTTGCTTGCGGTAGACATCGTTCGCTTCGATACCGAGTCGAATGAGCGTCTGAAGATTCTGAAGAAGCTGATCCGTCCGTGCTCCTCCAACGGCGGTAGCCATCCCTTTCCCCTTTCATCAACATTCACGATTTCTGGGCTGTTGATTTAGCCAAAGCAAAGAGTGTGCCAGTGCATTCCTGAACAGAATGCGACTCATGGGAACACAGGGGCGATACAAAACCAGAGGGGTGGCGAGTCGTTCTACCTCGACGTAAAAGTCTGGATAAACACTCGAATCGATCGGTGAAAGTTCTGCTGGAAAGTCATCGGTAATACTGAGAACGATCACGAATCACGGTGGACAGGGCGCATTGCCGCTTGGCGCCGATCACGTCCCTTAATCCAAAACGATTTACGTGAAAACTGAGCTGCAATCGACCAGTCCGGTTCGGTGAGAACCGCGCGTCGTTTCTCGAATCCATGAAATCGATTTCGTCAATTCTTGAGCGCGTATTGGCAAGCGACTTGCTTCAAGTTGATTACCTACTCTAACGACGGAGGACTTGACAATGAGAGTTTCCCTTCCCCTTCTCGGTGTCATTGCGACGGTGATCGTCGCACATAGTGCGTGCGAAGGGGCACCGCACTTAGGAATGAAGTTGGCGTGCAAGCGGTATGGAGAAGCATGGCAGAGCAATTCCCAGGAACAAGTAGCCGCCGCTTGCGCCACTGAACTCGCTCGGCAGATTCGTCGGATGAAACCTGAGGAATTCGCGATGCTGCAACGAGAGATGGCGAATCAAACCCCGGAGGTGGTCCAATCAGGGAAGGGATATGGCGCGGGAATCGTGTCCGTTCAAACACGGAGTGGCCTCGTTCATCTTCACGTGAGCGGAAGCGGCTTCAACTGGACGGTGACCGACGTCATCAGTCCCGATCACGCAGGAGTGTATGCGTCATTGAAAGACAATTTGGACGTTGCTTGTACAGCTCGAGAGTTCTTCGAGAATGTCGCGGATACTTCACAACCCCTCGTCCCCGACAGAATGAGTGCGGGACTTTGGAGGTCATTCACCCTAGTGAGTGGAGAAGAGTTGGCGCGGGGCCGCTCTATCCTTGGCACTCCCATTGATAAAGAAGGAGCCGATAGTTTCGTTCGAGGCAATCGCGCCGAAGTCGTCGTGCGTCAGTCGGGAAGTCATTCCGTTCGATTCAAGCTCGCGCGAGCAGGGGGGCGGTGGATCGTCGATGATGTGGCATTTGATACCGAGCAACTAAGCTTGACTTCCCTCCAAAAGTCCTTCGACTCATTTTGTGCGGTGATTTCATTAGGGAATCACGTCCGTCAGCCTCTTCACCATGCTGATCTTAATTTTGTCGTGAACGCGGAACTCCGATCAGAATTGGCTCAATTGACGGAATCGCCTGAGTTAGGCAGGGAGTCGAGTGATCCCCAGGTGGGACACATTCTTCGCATCTCGGACGACGGCTTGAAAGCACAATGCATCGAACCGAAACGCCAATCCGAGATCACGCTCGTAGCGGTTGGAGAAAAGAATCGTCATTTGATCAGCGAAGTCATCGTGAATGATGATCGCGGTTCTCAACCCCTCGCTAAACTGCTGGCGACTCGTCGTCAGTGGGTGACGGTGACAGACGTGGGCAAAGAGATTCTTTCGCCGCGAGTTTTCCCATTCGTGCTGTTACTCGACACCGACCGTCGCTAACAGCTCAACGTCGAAGAGTAGGATGAAAGGCGTGCCCAGCATGGTGCTGGGCACGTCCTTTTTATATCTTCGCCCATCACGGAGTCCTTGTTCCACCCTTAGGACATGAAAGAGCGACGAATAACGGAACAAGCCGCGGATTTAGAAAGTCCGCGGCTTGTATCGCGCCATTTGCCGTGTAGAGAGATCACCCGATTCGACGATAGCTCGCCTCTTGGTTTTTTCCGTACATCCTTTGCATGGAGGGAGCGGAACATCATCCGTTTCGAGTTTTACCGACGTCTCATCACAGCCCGTGCACCGATAAATTCCGGCTCCTGGCTTATCAACCGGATGAAAAAGTGTCTCGGTGTCGAGTTGGGTTTTCGCATCCTCTGTTGAGATTTGATTGGGGTTTGCGGCAGTCATGATCAACCTCTACTTTTCATGGATAAAGATCAGAGCACAGTACGGTCCAACGCGAACCGGACTGGAGCAGGGCTGGCCGTCGTACGGAGCATCCTCGGTCTGAATGTCCGTGCTCGGGGTATTTAGAAAGAGGGGGCTATAGATCTTCGCATCGGTATTAACCGCGAGTCGCCACCGACCCGCCAGCGGAAAACCGACCCTGAAATCGGAATAATCATTGTTCGAGAAGTTAGCGATGATCACGAGATGATTTACGGGATCCTCTCGCCAACGGTGAATCGCAAGAACTTTCTTCTCCTCATCGACTCGATAAACGTCTGTGGGAGATCCGGTGAGCGCGATGCTATTCCCCTTCTTGTTGAGCCGAAGGTGAATCAGGTCGCGATAAAGACGAACAATCCCTGAGTATTCCTCCTTATTGTCCCAGTCGAGCGGTACATCATCACGAAACCACTCTCCCTCAAGGAACTCTTGCCCTTGAAAGAGCATGGGGACTCCGGGAGCCGTGAAGACCATGGCGGCGGCGAGGGTCGATCGCTTTTGTGCAAAATGTCCCTGCGCATCATTTGGATCGATCTCATAGGGAATACGTGCTTTTCCATTCGCGACTTCATCGTGCGATTCTGAATAGATCACGCGATCGTAGGGGTCCTCATTGTATTGATTGAGAAGAGCCGCCTTGACGGATTGCATGGATCGGCCGGCATCGTCGATGGAAATCACCGCACTTCGGATGGGATGAACGAAAGCCGCGTCCCACTGCGCGTCGAATCCCGCTCCGCCGCTCGGCGTGTCCTTGGTGAGCCAAGCATTGTTTTGAAGATCTTCCGCAATGAGTAGGGCATCTGGCTTCTTTGCTTTAGCCGCCGCGTTGATCCACTGAACGAGGCTCCATCCCTCAGGCAGATCGCAATCTGGATCTGCCGGTCCTCGGACGGTGCGGATGTAGACGGTGGCGTCATATCGAAGGCCGTCCACGTGGTAGTCGTCGAACCACATCATCGCATTGTCGAATATGAATTGGCGAACCTCTCCTCTTCCGTAATCAGGTCGTGTATTACCCCAAGGAGTCTCACTCCGCCAATCGTTGTAGAAATAGATGCCCCCCATATCGTTTTCCGACCAGCCGTCGAACTTCCAAAGATTGAGATCGCTTGGTCCGAAATGGTTATAGACGACGTCGAGAATGATCCCGATTCCCAGACGATGAGCCTCCTTCACGAATTCCTTGAATGCCTTTGGACCTCCATATGCGCTTTCCACCGCGAAGATGTGGGCAGGGTTGTAGCCCCATGATAAATCCCCGGCGAATTCCTGGGTCGGCATGATTTCAATCGCGTTGATGCCGATGCGCTTCAAGTGATCCAGCCTTGTGATGGCGTCGTAGAACGTCCCAGGTTTGTCTTCTTTCTTCCGTCTGAATGATCCGACGTGCAGCTCGTAAATCACGAGCTCGTTCCGCGGGGGGAGTTTGAAAGAATCATTTCCCCAGTCGAAACTGGAGTCATGGATGATTCCATTTCCGACCGAGGTCGTTACCTCTCGAGCGTAGGGATCAATTCGAGATAGCTTTTCGTTTCCATGGAAAAGGATGAATCGATACTCGTCGCCGATCTTTGCTTGGGGGACGTCGACATACCAATAGCCGTTGTTCTCACTCTCCATCGACAAAGAGTCTTCATTCCACTCGTTGAACGTTCCAGTCACGAATATCTTTTCTGCGTGGGGTGCCCAAACGCGAAATGCAACGCCGTCTGCGTGAACGATAGCTCCCATTCCCTGATGAGTTGTCGATTGCTTCGAAGGTGAGGATGCGCGGCTACGGAGTGTCGACATCGAGAATCCTTTACTTTCTCATTGCACGTTTTAGACCATGATCACGTGGAACGGGTCAAATGCAAGTCACGTGCCGGGTATTAAGTTGTTGTGACGTCCTTAAAACGGGATGGTCAGACGGATCAATTTTTCGATGCTACTCGACATTGGAGGCCTTCGCTGGCACTTATCAAACCAACGTGAAACGTCGGTAGCCAACTGAACCAATCAATCCTGCGAAAATTCAATGACTTACGGCGTTTAACGTTCTCTCAACGTTTCGGCATTCCATTCGCAAAGGAGAATTTCGTTCCTGCCTCGTTTGAAGGAATACGAGCAGGGTCTTCTGCATCAAGGAGTTTCAACATGACGGTCGTTCACATCGCTGACGTGGTCGCGGAAGTAGCTGACGATTTTGACGTTAATGGAAGGGTCGCGGAAGACTTGGTGGACCGCCTTTGTCATCGCCAATCAGAGCAGGATGAATGGGATGATCTGATGGATGAGGTTGAGCAATTGGAGGACCTTGATTGACTCAATCGCATGTTACTGGACACGCGACAACAGCGCTTTTGGGAATAGTTTCGCTTGATGCGTGTTCATGCCGGCCATTGATGCCCATCGGTCTTTGGCGGGATCATTGGGAAGTTCTCGACTCAAGATCATTCAAGCCTTTGCTCTCGCTTGTTGGTTTGTTTGCCACCAGAGTGATCGCGAATAAACCACATCCCCCCGTGGATAAGGCGAAATTGTAACCTTAGGTGTCACAAATCGAACAATTCCGGATCAAACGGTCTTGTGGTGCTTCTATCCCCTGGAATCGCGCGTGGAAATGTGCATGATTAATTGGCCGAACGATCTTTTTCCGAACTTCACGAGATGGTGTCTGGCCTTGAGGGATACCATTACGTTCGCGAGGCGGAGAAAGATCGGATTGCCGTACTTTGGCATCTGGCTCATGTAAGAAGTTTCCGCGGCATTCGCTTGGGAATCTAAGTACCAAATGGATCGATACAGTTTGAATCCACTCGATACAGATGGTTTCGTTCCCCGGTGGGATTGTGGAATCTGGTCGCCTGAGCTTGGCTGGCTTCACATCCTTAGCGACCTTGCGACCTGGGGCGCATATACCGCGATCCCGATAGCGTTGGTCTATTTCATCTCTCGCCGGCGAGACATTCCTTTTTCTGGTCTCTTTTGGCTGTTCGGCGCATTCATCCTTGCCTGCGGCACCACCCATCTTTTAGAGGCGATTATCTTTTGGTCGCCGATTTATCGGCTATCAGGGTTGGTGAAGCTTGCCACCGCGATCGTATCGTGGGTGACGTTTTTCGCCCTTGTGCGAGTTCTTCCCGCCGCGTTGGCCCTTCCTGAACTGGCTCGAAAAGGGGAAACACTCGAGGCGGAGCTCAAGGAGAGGAAACGGGCGGAACTTTTCGTGCGCGGCGTGCTCAATTCCATTCAATCGGCTGTCGCGGTTTTCAATAAGGGGGGAATCCTCCTCGCCGCGAATAAGGCCTGGCAGCAATGGTGGCCTTCCGAGGAGGGGAGCAAACCGGCTCTCAATGTCCCAAAACAGACCCCCGCGATTGCGGACTCTCCTCTACATCAAGCACAAATCGTCGAGGGAATCGATGCGGTATTGCACGGCCACGAAGAGCAAAAGGTGACCGATGTTAAACTGAAGGCGAATGCCGAAACCGCCACGTTTTTAGTGAGCATTACTCCCTTGGCGATGGAAGATGCGGGAGTTGTTGTTTCCTGCACCGATATCACAGCGATCAAGGAACTTCAAAAGGAGATTGTCGAAGCCAAAGAATCGGCCGTTAAAGCCAATCAGGCAAAAACAATGTTCCTTGCGGGAATGAGCCATGAATTGCGGACGCCGCTCGCCGCTATTTTAGGGCTTGCTGAAGAATTACATGATCGAAGTACCGACAAAGAAAACCGCGCCATCTTCGAAACGATTCGCACTCAGGGATTCCACCTGCTTCAACTCGTGAACGACGTCCTCGACCTTTCAAAGGTTGAGACCGGCAAGATGTCGATCGACCCAGTGGTCATCTCTCCCTCACAACTCGTGCGAGAAGTTCTTACCACACTTCGCATGGCTGCCTGGGAGAAAGGCTTAAGCCTCGATCTTTCGCACGTGGGAGGCCTTCCTCGGAGGATCAAAGTCGATCCACTTCGCTTAAAGCAAGTCCTCATCAACCTGCTGAGCAATGCGATTAAGTTCACTGATACGGGAACTGTCTCATTGAATTTGTCGACAGAAAACGACTTGGACGGCTATTGGCTCATTTTTCGCATAAAGGATACGGGTCCCGGAATTGCCCCCGAAGACCAGCAATTCATTTTTGAACCATTCGCTCAAGCGAAACGGGGGACTGCTCGTCATGCAGGGGGGGTCGGACTTGGTCTGACTCTTTGCCGACACATGATCGAGAAACTGGGGGGAACCATCAGCCTGGATAGCCGAATTGGAAAGGGAACTACCTTTCGCGTTCGTCTTCCCATCACGGAGAAGGAGTATCACGACGTGGAACAGCCAGACTCCACCGTTCCTGAACCTGCTTCAACTTCTGTGACGACCGTTCATCCTATGCTCGCGCGGAAAGGGCGTGTCTTAGTCGCTGAAGATATGCCAGCAATTCAATTCATGCTCGAGATTATGCTGAATGAAGTGGTAGATGAGTTGATCATCGCGAAGGACGGAGAAGAAGTTGTTGAGGAAGCGCTCCGCGCGGAAAAAGATGGTCGCCCTTACGACTTAATACTTATGGATATGCTCATGCCGAAGCTGAATGGTTACGAAGCGACGACCACGTTGCGGTCGCACGGTTTCAACAAACCGATCATTGCGTTAACCGCATCCGCGATGAAAGGGGATCGGGAGGAATGTCTTGCCGCGGGATGCAATGACTACATTCCTAAGCCCATCGACCGGGCCACCCTTCACCAAGCATTGGCCAAATACATCACTTAATCAATGAAAAATAATAACTCTCCCTTAGGAAGGGAGAGTTACTCTTACCACAGGCTCAGCGATTCACATCTACATCAACGCCGGTCTTTCCCGATTCGTCCTTCTGCACATCGACATTGACCCCTGGCGCGTTGATATCAATCAGCTTTTTCTTGTCGTGCGTTTCAATTTCAACGTCACCCGTTTTACGGTCCCGCTCGACTTCGATACTCTTTCGAGGAGTCTCTACCTCGACGATTTTCTCCTTCGGTTGGCACCCAACGAGGGCAGTGACCGTCAAAGCGGAACTCATTAACATCTTCAAGCTTTTCATCATCAATCCTTCGCTAAAGACAAGGGGTATGTCGTAGTCCTCGACTGATCAAGTCACTCGTCGGTTTAGGCCGCCGATCAAGGAGAGAACGAAGAGGACGAGAAAGACGAAAAACAGAATCTTTGCGATCGTAAGGGAGATTCCCTGGATCCAACCGAATCCAAGTAAACCGGCAATCAACGCGACGACCAAAAAGGTGAGCGCCCAGCTAAGCATGACTTTCTCCCTATTCGAAGAACGGAGGAGTTCGCCGGGGCACATGACCATCCGTCAGATCGAAAAGCCAAAAGCCTCGACTAAATTCGACTCCTGTGTGAGTGATCTTGATCTGTCGAGGTGTAATGCAAGCCGTGTGCCGATTGGTTAACGGTCCTTTTTCACGCGCTAAGTGTGACAGGACGATGGGGAACCCGACGATTCGGTAGCAAACTGGATACATCACGTTCAATATGGTCAACGCTTAACCGATTGGGTTCAACGGTCGAGTCGATTCGTTTCAATAGGTGAGTGAGGGACAGCGAAGTGGCTCTGTCTATTGTTTGATTGCCTCAAGAAAAGTGACAACTCCTGCAAGGGCAGGAGTTGTCGCGTCTCGCCCGTTTTTCAGAGATGCTTAAGGGGGATTGTCGGCCGGAGGTCGGTATTACCTCAGGCGGAGTCGCCCATCAAACTATCGTCAAGAACTCGGTACGATTCATCATCGATCTGCTAAGGGTACACGAATACCTTGTGCTTCCCTCGAACGACGTTAATGCATACCGAGTGCCCAAACCGCACGTATTGATTGCGTCAATCACGAATCATCGAAAACATTGGAAAAACATTAATGTCGTCGTCCCAATAGAGGCTTTCTCGATCACTAGATCGCCAATTCCATCGCTCATTTTTGAACCACATTGACACGAGCGTGATCACCTTTTGTATGACTCGATGGGCTACGAGTTATCCAGGGAGACAATGTGATCGATCGAGATGCCGACGGCCGCAATCTTCTTTCTCAGGCTGCCGCGAGTTATACCGAGGATTCGAGCAGCCTGCGATTGATTGCCATGAGTCTCTCTTAGCACGCGGCTGATCAGAAAGGTTTCAAGCACCTCGATGGATTCCGCATAAAGGGACTCTGTATGATCACGAAGTCGCTTCTCGATGAACGAGCCTAATTCGGAATCGAGCTCCTCGCTCGTGTCGCAAGGGGAAGGGCCATCCTTCGAACCACGGGGCGAAAGGATCTCTGGAGGTAAGAAGTCAGGAATCAGAACAGGACCCTTCGATCGAAGGATCGTCCGCTTCAATACGGCTTGCATCTCGCGAACGTTACCGGGCCACGGATACGCTTGAAGAATAGCGAGCGCTTCCTCAGAGTACATCGTCACTTCTTTGCTCAATTCCTTCGCGAAGCGACGAAGGAAGTATTTCAGCAATTGCTCGATATCTTCTCTTCGCTCTCGTAAAGGCGGCAGGCAAATCGTGACGCCGTTGAGCCGATAGTAGAGATCCTCACGAAATTCCCCAGACCTGATCATCGATTCTAGATCGCGATTCGTGGCGGCGATGAGTCGCACGTCCGTTTGGATCGTCTGCGTACCGCCAACTCGTTCGAACTGCTGGTCTTGTAGGAGCCGAAGTATCTTGCTCTGCAACGTCGTCGGCATATCCCCGATTTCATCGAGGAAAATCGTTCCACCGGAGCACTGCTCGAACTTGCCGATATGTCTCGAATCGGCTCCCGTGAACGCCCCTTTTTCATGGCCAAAAAGTTCACTTTCGAGCAGGTTCTCGGGAATGGCCGCGCAGTTGATTGCGAGAAAGGGCTTATTCGCTCGTTCACTATGATGGTAAATCGCGCGGGCGATGAGTTCCTTTCCGGTACCGCTTTCGCCTCGAATGAGTACGGAAATTGTTTGGGGCGCTGCTTGCCCGATGAGCTTGTAAACCTCGAGCATGGCACGGCTTTCACCTACCAGCCGCTCCGCGCCTAAGTCCTCGTCGTCATGCTTTTCAATGCGGATGGGAGTCCGCATGAGTTTAGCGACTTCAAGAGCACGCTCGACCGTCTCACGTACCTGAGCGAGATCAAGCGGCTTGCGGATGTAATCGTACGCCCCTTTCTTCATCGCTTCGATTGCCGTCGTACTATCTCCGACGGCAGTGATGAAGATAACGGGAAGCTTCGGGTCAGCCGCCTTCATCTTTTCAAAGAGCTCAAGTCCGCTCGCATCGGGAAGCATGACGTCGAGAAGAACGACGTCAGGCTCGACCGAATGGAGGAGCTGCATGGCTGATGTGCCATTCTTCGCGGTGATCACGGCGACATCCGTTCCCTCGAACGCGCGGGTAACCATCATCAGTATGGTTCGGTCATCATCGACCGCTAAAAGCTTCGCCATAACTTCCTCGATCGTTTCACTTGTCCGAAATCGACCACATTGATTGCTCGACCAGCATCGTATTGGCTCATAGCGTGCCAATGTCGGGATAGATTTGTTCTTCTGGGATCAAACGGTCCGAAAGGGAGGCACAGGGATTGCAGCAAATCGGTTGTTTTTCGATGAGATTCGGGGTTATAAGCACTTTTGGTCGGGAAAATGCAACCATCGCTCATCGATCTCTCCCTAAGGCACATTGTGTTTAATTCCGGTGCCTACGAGTCCAGGTTGGTCAAAAAGAAACCAGTGTGGTTCCAGGAAGTTCAGTTTTAGCTCTCTCTATTGGTGCCTGGAGGATCGTTGCATCGATTCTATGCGTAAAGTGGCGTTACCTTTTGCTGTGGCGATCCTCTCGGTCCTCATGGCGTCACTTCTGAAAATGATCGTCTCGCCCATCTTATCCTTGGACGTGGCCCCATTTTCGTTTTATTTCGCGGCCGTTATGTTCTCCGCTTGGTTCGGCGGGTTAAATCCTGGCCTCATCGCGACCATCGCCTCGGTCATCGCCGTCTGGTCTACCTTTCCTGAAGTGCGTGCGTCATTTCACCTCTCCGAAGCTCATGCGACCCGATCCGTCATCTTCGTGGTGCAGGCCGTCTTCATCAGCGCGCTGGCGGGACAACTTCACTACGTGAACCGCAAGGCCTTTCGCGCGGAGCGAGACGCTCACCGGGCATCGCGCGATCGCCGAATCACGGAGCGCCGGTTTCGTGATCTCGTGTCGGCGGGATCGATCGGCGTCTGTGCCGGAACACTGGACGGCTGGATTACCGAGGCGAATGAATCCGCCCTCGGTCTTCTAGGCTTGTCGAATAATAGACTCGATACCGGGCCGATCAATTGGCGTGAGATCACTCCGCCCGAGTATTTTGAAGCGGATTCTCTGGCCGTCAATCAAGTCCGATCGAATGGCCGCTGCGATCCGTTCGAGAAGGAGTTTCTTCGGCCTGACGGTCGCCGCATCCCCGTATTGATCGTCGCCACCCGCCTTGATGAGCATCCCGATGGATTTCTGGCATTCCTGTTCGATCGCTCGATGCAAAAGAAGACGGAATCGGAGCTTGAAGCTGCCCGGGAAGCGTTCGAGTCCGCTCGGCAGGTGAAACTCGATTTCCTGGCGAATACCAGCCACGAATTACGCACGCCGATGAACGCCATCATCGGGATGACGCAACTGGCGCTTCAAGAGGATCTCTCACCTGTCGTTCGCCAGTACTTGGACACCAGCCATCAAGCGGCTCAGGATCTTCTGACGTTAATCAGCGATATTCTGGATTTCTCGAAGATCGGCTCTGGAAAATTCACGCTTGAAAGACAGCCCTTCAGTCTGCGCGAAACGATGGACCGCCTGATGAAGACCCTAAGCCTCCGGGCGGCGGAAAAGGGGCTTGAATTGGTCGTCGATATTCCGTCGACGGTTCCCGATCACCTTCTGGGAGATGGTCTTCGTCTCCGCCAGATTCTGCTGAACCTTGGCGGCAACGCGGTGAAATTCACCGATAAGGTGGAGATTCTCATACGGGCGGATGCCACCCGTCTCGTGGGCCGACGCGTTCGCCTTCGGTTCGCGGTGATCGACACCGGCATCGGAATACCTAAAGAGGCCATAAGCCGCATCCTCGAACCGTTTTCACAAGTTGACTCATCGACCACTCGAAAACATACCGGTGTCGGTCTAGGGCTCGCGATCGCGAAAGAGCTGTCGACGCTCATGAACGGTCATCTCTGGTGCGAAAGCGTGTTTGGAAAAGGAACGACCTTCTTCGCTGAAGTGGAGATGGATCTCGGTCCGGGCGAGGAGATGTGGACCACTCGTCACGACATCAATCAGTTGCACGGACTTCGAGTTCTCATCGTGGACGATAACGAAACCAACCGTCGTATCCTTTTGGAGATGCTGGCGAGTTGGAAGATGCGACCGACCGCAGTCGATGGGGCTACTGCCGCCGAATCCGAGCTTCGACATGCGCTCGATGAGAGCGATCGATTTCAACTGGTCCTGGTCGATGCCTTGATGCCTGAGATCGACGGATTCGAACTCATCGAGCGAATCCGCAAGGATGCCGAGCTTCAGGATCCTGTCGTTTTGATGCTTTCCTCCGTCGATCGGCATCTGTTCGCCGACCGAGGGGGACAGCTCAAAATGTCCGCATTCCTGGAGAAGCCGATCGCCCAATCTGATCTCCTTGATGCCATTATGAGCGTTGTCGGTCCAACTCCAGGCAAGGACGAGGAATCAGAGATCGACTCATCCTCCGGCAATCGTCAACCGCTCCAGATACTGCTTGCCGAAGATACGCGGGTGAATCAATTGGTGGTGCAGAGGTCGCTGGCAAAACGAGGTCACGAGGTTACGCTCGCAAATAACGGTAGGGAAGCCATCGATTTGTGGAGCACCGGCAAGTTTGATCTGATTCTGATGGACGTTCAAATGCCTCTGGTGGATGGCCTGCAGGCAACAATCGCGATTCGATCCATGGAGGAAGCCGAGAAGCGAGCTTGGAAAACACCCATTATCGCGATGACGGCACATGCGATGCATGGGGATCAACAGCGATGCCTCGACAGCGGCATGGATGACTACATTTCCAAGCCCGTCGACGTCCAGGATATGGTGGCAAAGATAGAGATGCTGGCGAGCCGACGCATTCGGGATCGTAGGCCAGATGCGGGAGATACGCGAATGCTCGACGTAGAAGATTCCCTCCGTCGGATGGGTGGAGACCGCTCCCTTTTGATTGCCACGGCGGAGTTCTTTCAGGATGACGCACCGACTCTTTGGGACTCCTTGAAAGAGGCGATTGAAATTGGGGATGCCAAGTCTGCGGAACGGGCCGTCCATAGTCTGAAGGGCCTTGCTGCGAATTTCGGGGCCGCCCCGTTTGTGAATATCGCCGAAGTGATGGAAGAAGAGGCGAAAGCCAAGAACCTCAAGTCAGTGCAGAGGGGACTTCCTGAACTCGAAACTCAACTTAAGAAACTGCAGAGCTGTTTAGGCGAATTGATCAGCAATGAACGAGGAGCTTTAACTAAAGGCTCAAAAGATCACTCATAGAAAATGAATGGTTGTCCCTATCGACGCCGCGCGCGATTCGGCACATCTAAAAATGCCGGGACTGTAAGCTCATTTCTTCAGCATTTGAACTCTAAGCAATACTTTTCGTAATTCAATTAGAGAGCCACTGCAAGGATTGCGGGCAAGCTTTCGTTCCTACCAGAAGATGATCGAAAGATGTCTCGCGATGACCCGTCGCCATCGTTTATAATGCGACGACAATCGTAGGGGACGAGTGGAGCCGTAAGTGTCTTTCTTTCCTTCGAAGAGGGATTCTCCATCCCACCCACCGGAGCCCACCGCTGGTCGTTTTGGAGCTTCCGTGAATGAGTTCGTCGTTGCTTTTACCGCTCGCGCATCTTGGGCGGTGGATGAGCTTCATCAATTGCTGCGCCGGATGGGTGTCCGTCGCGCTAACACGCGGACGAACATTCTCTCCACGAGTGCGTCGGTCTTCGTACATTTAGGGCTCGTTATCCTCACGATATTGATTGTGCTCCGGACCGATTCCAAGGAGTCCGGCCCAATCATTCCTCCCATTGATGCGACGGTTTCAGATGGGGATCTCACGGGGACCGACAGTGAATGGGAAGTCGGCGATGAGGTCACGCTCACGGATTCCAATTCGCCCAAGCCCTCGGAAGAGAAGTCGCTCGGATCCATTCTTGGTCCGACGTCGGACACTTCGGGAGCACCATTGACACCAGGCGAATTAGCGGGTGTCTCGACGGGAGGGGGAGCAGGAGGGACGGGGGGCGGGACCGGACTGGATGGCATCGGCGAGGGAGTCAGTGCCGCGGGCGGAGTTGATTTCTTCGGTGCCTCCGTGGGAGGACGACGGGTCGTCTTCATTATCGATAACTCGATGAGCATGGCAGATTCACGAAAGATGGACGAGGCGAAGGCGGAGCTTATTCGAAGTATTTCCAAGCTGACGCCGATTCAACGATTTCAAATCCTCTTCTACAACGACCGGCCGTTTCCTTTAAAATTCGACGATAAGCCTCCCGTCGTCGCAAACGAGAAAAATCGCGAGCGTGCCACGAGCCAAGTATCGGCGGTGAGTCCCGCGGGTGGAACGAATCATGCTGATGCGATCGATGCCGCTTTAGCGATGAAACCCGATGTGATCGTTTGGTTGACCGACGCGCTCGACATGAGCATGCCTTTGGTGGAATCGGTGACGAATCGGAATCGTCCTCCCCACCGCGCCTCGATTCACGTATTTCAATTGGGTGAAAACGACGTTCCCGAAGAGCAGAGTCAAAACCAGCCCATGGCTCAACTCGCCCAGAGGAACAACGGAACATTCCGATATGTGAATGTGTTCAAACTTTCCCAGCCTTGAGAGGCCCATGAGATTTTGGCTGTGTGTTCTCTTCACCCTCGTTCCCTCAGTCGCGATCGTTGCCGCGGAGTCAGCGGCGGAGAAGGCCCGCTTTTTATCCGCACTTCGTGAAAGAAAGCTGACTAATCTCGAGCTACTCGTGTCCCGTTCTTTGCTGGATACCAAAGAACTCTCCGTGGAGGAGCGATGGGAAACTGCCTTCGACGCGGCGCGTACGATCAACGCGCAAGGTTTTGAAAAGGCTGACTCAGCACAGCGGCAAGCGATGTGGAACGAGGCAGACCAAATCGTCACCACTGAGATCGAGCAATTGGGGAACAAAGGTCGCGGCTCGATGGCCCGCTACCAGTGGGCGGGAGTCCTGATTCAGCGGAGCGATCGCCTGAGCGTTTATGCGAAGGTGGCTCCTGATCCTGAACAAGTTCGGGGCGAAGCGGAGAACGCCATCAACCTTGCCATGAAAATGCTCGAAACGGCAGGTCCAAGTATTCTTCAGGAACTCGATACCCGCAATCCGGAGAAAGCCCCCGCGCCTAACGAATTGCCATGGAACCAAACCGCTGATTTATCGACGGTGATCAATTACCGCATGGGGCAGGCCTGGCTGAGCCAGGCGAGAATCGATGTCGATGCGAATAAGAAAAATACCGCGATCGATCGCGCGCGCACGCTTCTCGCTCCGTACGGCAACGCCAAGCCGACCCAGCCGATTCAATGGGAAGCCGAGATCATGCTCGCCGAGGTCGATCAACTGGCGGGAAAGAACGACGAAGTCT
>JAIEPU010000300.1 GCA_019748235.1 bacterium | reverse complement strand
ACTCTTTGTCGGCTCCTTCGCCGCCCCGTCCTTCGCGGCTGTTTCGGCGGGCTTCGCTTCTTCCTTCTTCGCGGCAGAAGCCTTGTCGTCCACCTTTTTTGATTCGGTGGTCGCCTCCTTTAAAAGTTGCTCCTCAGTCAAACGATCGTCCGCTCGGATCAATCGAAAATCTGGCCCGTGCATCAAACAGGTAGGTCGTTGAATCGCACCGTCTCGAAATCGTGGAGCCCAACTCGCCACGCGCTTCTGAACATAGTCCGTGATTTCCTGAACCGAAAGGTAGCCGTCGGTCCGCCCTCGATCATCGGCGGCATCGACGGCGATTCCCCCTCGCAAGGCATAGGCCATCGTAATGCCGAAAATGGAATGTCCTACCGACCGGGACGCCCAGGAATTCTGACCCGAATCGCTCGACAAAAACACCCAAAAACTGTTCGATTCCGGGAGGTTCTTCGTCACCGCTTGAAAGTCCGCTTTGACGTTCTCGACAAAATCATTTCCCAAAAGCCCTAGTTCGAGACTGGATGAAATACGGGTGGCATCGAGCACAAGTAGTTTTCGCCGGGCGGGAGATTGCGCCATTTGTTCCAGTACGCGCCGAACCGGATACTGCGTCTGCAAATCGCTCGTCGATTCCGATAGGAGGATGTATCCGCCATCCGATCGACTGATTCCGTGAGCGCTCAAATAAACAACGACCGTGTCATCTTGCAGCCGAGGAACGGTTCCGCCGAAGAAATTTTCGAATCCACCGCGTGTTTGAAGATTGTCCGCCGCGACTTCCGAACGACTGTTCCCAAGAGCAAATGAGGTAGAGCGGAGGATCTTTTGAACATCTCGGTAAGCGAAATGATTGAGTGGAACCTCGGGAGACTCGTAATCAGTGACTGCCCACGCCACGAGGAGCGGCCGAGTCGCCCCAAGCCGCAGCATCCAGAAAAGAACGCCGATTCCCGCCGCAATGACGAAGAGCGCGACGATCGGAACGAAGAGACGGAACCAAACGGGTTGTTTCTGATTGACTTGACTTCCCGCGCTTCCGCCACGGAAACGGCGCGGTCGATCGGGAGAGGGACCCTGGCCGGCTCCTCCTGCCGTGCCTCCCCCTGCCGATCGCCATGAGCGCTTACCGTCACCCGCGTCGGACGAACTCATCGTGGCTCCGTTCCTAGGATCTGATTGATCGGTTGATCAGCTTCGCCTGCCGCACGCTCGCGTAGGAACATCGGCCTCAATCGGCGATTCGCCTTGCATCACCCCGGCGTGGCGGAAATTATAAGTCCAATCGGCAAAGTGTGCTACCAGTCACTACGACAGGATTCGCACGAGAAAGAGCCAACTTCTGGAACAATCATTCGAGGAATTCTCGTCGGAATATGCCCCAAAATGTAGGATGATCGTTACCGATGGGTGAAACGGATCTCATCCATCCATCAGGTTCTCGAGAGAGGGTGATCTTTCGATCGAGGGGAAAAGTCGCTCGCCCTTGAGCAAGTCGGTTCCCCCTTCCTCTCTGGCATCCTTAGTAGTATCAGGAGAAGCCATCGGATGCGGACGAAGCCAGTTCATTGGTCGGAAGGTATGCTCGTCCTGCCGCACCATTTCCAGGCTTCCGATGCCAATCTCCGCGACATCATGTCGACGATGCTCGACTGGCGAAATCCGTACGGCTACGGGGTCCGTCAGATTGAGTGGAATGCCGATGCTCTTCGCAATTTCGAACTTCGCGTCAATCGGCTCAAAGTCCGTCTGAAGGATGGGACTTTGATCTCCGTGCCGGAAAATACGCACCTCGACATCCTGGATGTACGCCCCGCGCTTCAGGAAAGTGACGAAGTCTTTCTCTATCTGGCTCTTCCCGAAGTGGTGGAAGGCCGGCTGAATTCCACCCGCCGGCGAGATGACCAAAGCGTTCGGTCCTTAGTGGAGGCTCAGGACTGGGCCGATCGAAATGCTGCCGGCAATCCCCGGCCGATTGAAACAGAGCGTTGGAATGCGCGCTTAATTGCACTACCGATCCACGAGTCTCCCAAAGGTTTTGAATCTCTGCCGATCATGCGGCTCCGGCGATCCGCAGATGCGGAAGCCATTCCAGAACTTGATACTGATTACATTCCGTCACTCCTTGGGTGCGATGCATGGCTCCCACTCAAGGAATCGATCCTCGCGTCGATTTGCGCCCAGCTCGGCGCATTCTCCAAGTCACAGGCGGAGTACATTCAAACTCACGGCGGCTGGACCGAGGCAAACCAACCGCAAATCCGAAAGGCGATTCTGCAACTGGCGGCCGTCAACGCGGCCTATCCCTACCTTCGGCAACTCACTGAGGCGAGCGGACTCCATCCCTTCCATGCCTACACCGAACTTTGCCGAATCGTCGGCCAATTGGCAATATTTAGGTCCAATTGGCAGCCACCGGATTTGCCGCTTTACGATCACGATGACCTCGGACGCATCTTCCGAATCGTCAAATCCGAGATCGAATTATGTCTTCAGAGCGAAGGCGCGACCGCTAAAGTGCAGAGATTCCCATTCCTGGGAGTCGAGGAGTGGATGGAAGTGGGGCTCGATCCCCGCTGGGTCCGAAATCGAAATCTGGGCTTTTACGTTGGCGTTCGAAGCGATTTGACGCCCGAAAGGCTCGAGCTCTTCTTCAGCAATCGTTGGCTGGATTGGAAGCTCGGCAGCTCGCGCACGATCACCCAGATTTATCGAAACGGAGAGGCCGGCCTCGCCCTGACCCGAGTTGTTGGGGTGCATCAGTCGCTCCCCGCGCTGCAAAATGTCACTTACTTCGAGGTTGACCCTCGAGGAACTTATTGGGATCAAGTTTGTGAGAGTCGGACTCTCGCGATCAAGGTAAATGAACGGTACATTCGTGGAGCATTCGTGGGACAGAACACGCTCACCGTGATCGATCCCAAGAATACGCCGCGAGATCTCAAACTCGAGTTGTTTGTCGTCGACAATGAATGATCGCCTGGCAGCACGCGTATATCCGACGATCCTTTACGTTCTCGAACTGCTCGACCGCATTTACGGTCGAAAGCCGGGACCGACGCCCGATCCGCGCGAAGAGTTTCCCCGATTGAAGCAATACCTGGGGCAACTCGACTCGGGAAAGGCGACCCGCGAGGATGAACTCGCCAAGTCCGCCCTCATCTATTGGATTGATGAAGTCCTCATCAATTCCCCTTGGCCGCACGCGAATAAGTGGAAAGATCATACACTCGAGCGCGAGTTTTATGACGCACGCGACCGGGCGTACGAGTTCTACGAAAAAGCGAAAATCGCTCGGACCCTTTCTCCGGCCGATCCGCTCGAGACGTATTACCTTTGCGTCGCGCTCGGCTTCCTTGGAATCTATCGCGAGGGAGAATTCAAACCTCGCGCGAGCGGGCCGGCCCCCCCGAGTAATCCACAGAAGCCGGCCAATGCTCCTCCCCAAAAACAAAAGCCCGCCCCCCGAAAGGCGATGGATTCTTGGTTTGGTGAAGCAGACCATAAGGAGGAAGATGCCTGGGACCTTCCCGAAGAGTCCTCCCCCACCGCGGCGCCGGTCATCGAACCACCCGCTGACGAGGACTCGCTGATTGATGAATCGGTCTTCGACGCTCCCAAGACGAATGCCAAACAGGGAAGCGTTGATCTGCCTCGCACCTTATCGGAGTGGGCGGGCCCGGTATTCGCGCAGATCGCTCCAGGTCGCCAGCGTCCTTTCACCCCCACGACTGCGAGCGATTCACAGCGTGATGCCCGTCCTCTTACCGGCTGGGCGTCCTGTCAACGATCGCTGATCGCACTGGTTTGGACTTTACTGGCCACGGTGATCCTCGCCGTCGTTTGGATTGTGCAACGGGTAGGCTGACGACAAAAGGGCGACGTCCAGGGGTGACATACCCGAGGGGTGACGAGCATCGGTCAGAGATCACCCATTCTCGGGGAATGAGTTACGGAGCAAGGTTACAGTGAGTATTCTGCAGCCCTTCAATGCCCTGAGAGCCGCTCTCAACACGATCATGACGCCGATGAAAATCATCGGCTCGTACGCGAAGAAGGCGACCAAGCTCAAAATACCCACCTGGGTTCGTTACGGGATGCACCTCATTCTCTTGGGCGTCCTGGTCGCAGTCCTTGTCTTTCTCAATCTCAAGCTCGGATGGTATCTTCAGATCGATGCCCCGAACTGGGTCCGTTTTACCTGGCCCGGGTTGGTGGCGATCCTGATTTATGCCGCCATCCGACTCGTCTTTTACATCATCGCTCAGATTCCGACCGCTCAAACAGAGTTCCCAGACATTGACGAGGCGATCGAAACCGGTCTCGGCGCGCTCGAGGACGCGAACCTCAGCATCAGGGACGTGCCTCTCTTTCTCGTCGTGGGATTGACACCGCAAGAGGAACGATCCTTCGTCGAATCCTCACTCGTCGGCAAGGACGTTCGAGTCACCGACAATGATTTGCCCGTGCATTGGTACGGCGATCACCGCGCGATCTGGGTCACGGTCCCCGGCGTCTCCGCGATTGTCGCCCAATCGAAACTCTCCGCTTCCGCCGTAGGGAAGGCATCCTCTTCCCCCCCCCCAGAGTCGGGTCCGGCTGACTTGGGCGCCACGCTGGGAGGTTCCGAATCGGCCCGATTCTCAACCATCGGTGGGGTAGATCGCTTCTCGACCCGAGCGGTGGGGACGATGTCTGAAACCGCGGCACCACTCGTCGAAGGCTATCACGCCCCAACTCGCCGGCTCGATGCCGATGAACGAGATCGATACGACGCGCGCATGCGGTATTTCGTCAGCCAGCTGCGTGATGCCCGCTATCCGGTCTGCCCGATCAACGGCGTCTTGCTCACCGTTCCCTACGGCTGGACGACGAGTCCCGGCCTGAGTCAATTGGCCGATACCGTCAAGATCGACATGTTCGCGCTTCAGGAAACGATCGGCGTCAAGGCGATGACCATTCTGGCACTGACCGGGATCGAGCATTTCCCCGAATTCAAAACGTACATCGAACGGCTCGACCGAGATCAGGTCGAACGGCGCTGCGGTTGCGGCTATCCCTCGCTCATCTCTCCCTCGACCGATGACGTCGAAAAGACTCACACCTGGGTCGTCCAATACTTCGAACGCCAAGTCTTCGAACTCTTTCAGCGAAAGCTCGGCGATGCAACGAACGGTGATCTATTCCGTTTGCTCGATCGCGTTCGCAAGAGCCGGGCGAATATCGTTCGCATTCTGAAGAACGCGTTTCCGGACGACGTCGAAGAGCCTCTCTACCTGAGCGGGCTTTACTTCGCCAGCCTGGAAGGTCCTGGAGCGGTGCGGCTCCCCTTTTTCGAGGGTCTGTTGGCTCGTCTAGCTCGTGAGCATGATGACGTCATCGGCTGGAATAACACCGCCATGCGGGAAGATCGCACGATGCAGAACGTCGCCCGATGGATACTTGTGGCGGCGGCGGTATTCGTCATCATCGACGCGGTCGTGATTTTGTCGATGTTCGTTCCCATTGGAATCTAAGCGATCTCGGACCGGCATAGCAAAGTCGTCCCTGGAGTTGTCGAGTAGCGAGATATGAGCAAGCAACGTTGGCAACCCTCTGATAAACCCGGCGGACAACTTCCTCCCCAGCGCTCGGCCGGAAGCGCGAAGCGACTTGCCCGTTGGCGCGAAAAGGGGGAAGGCCCGCGCGGCCCGGCCCGATCGAATGTGCGCATTTTCGCGGGTCTCTTCTCTCTCGCGATGGTCCTGGCATTAATCGTGGCGGCGATTCTGGTGCTTCGTCCCATGCCGAAGCCGCAACTCGTCCTTCTCTCGGCGGAATATCGTGTACCTCTCATCGAACCGAACGCATTTGCTCAAGCGGATGCGGCGTCACTGGCTGGGGAATCACAAGTCTTTGACTTACGCGTCGCGGACGATGATTCGCTGAACTTCGTCGAGATGACGGCGCTCGTCAATCAGTTGAGTGAACTTTCTCCTCGGGGTTCTTGGTTTGGTACGGAACCGACGACAGCCCTCGTCTATGTGAATGCGATGGGGGTCGCCGTTTGGGATGAAACTGCACATAAGGCCGTCCCGTACATCCTTCCCAATGACTTCGAGATCCCGACGAAGCTTGAGGGGGGCGGATTGATGCAAGCCATCAAGATCCACGACCTCATCGACAAGCTCACACGTTCTAAAGCAAATCGAAAGATCCTCGTTCTCGACTGCCAGCGAGTGAACAGTATCTGGCCGCTCGGAGTTCTCACCAATCAGTTTGTCGAAAGCGTGCGTGACGAGATCAACACGTTCAAGCCCGAGGACCGCCAAGGGCTTTATGTCCTCGCTTCCTGCTCTCCCGGTGAAGTAACGTGGGTCGACCGATCGGTTGGACATTCGTCCTTCGCTCGCTACTTCATCGAGGCATTTCACGGCAGCGCCGACAAGGAAGGAAACAAGGATGGGTACGTCAGCCTTGCCGAACTCGAAGCGTATCTTTCCCGACACGTGCGGAATTGGTCACGGCATAGGGCAGACGTTCAAACGCCGACTCTTATCGGCAAAGACGACAGCACCGCCGCCGAAGATGTCCGCATCGTGGCCCTTCCTTGGGGAGTCGCGCCCCCTGTCTTCAAGCCCGCTCCGGTCGATGCCGCATTCATCGATAAGCTGCGCGCGGGATGGAAAGACTATTACACGCTCGGCCAAGAGAGTCCTCCACCGTGGCGATACGCGCCACAGCATTGGCGGCTCTTCGAAGAAACCCTCCTTCGAGCAGAGGACTTTTACCGCGCGGGTGACGTCGCTGCCGCAAACCAAGAGCTAAGCGCGATCGCACGACGACTATCCGACATCAAGGGGGCCAATCCCGCTCAAATTGCCGGAGACGGATTTTCGTTGCCGATGGACAGATTCCTCGATGCTAATACGTCGGCAGGCAACGATTCGTCGAAAGAGCTCGCCTCCTCCTTTCAAACACTGATCGATCGACTCTTGAGCGGAAACGAGAGCTTTGAATCCTTTGCGAAGAATGCGAAGAGCGCTCCTCTGCTTGATCGAACGCCGCCGGTCGAGATTCAGCTTGCCCTTCAACTCTCCGCATTACCGTCGATCGAGGATCGGGCGGCTGACGCTCGCGCTCAAATTCAACGTCGACTCCTAGCGGAAGATGCCGCCGTGGCCGAGAGTCTCTGGGCTCCAGAGGTCACCAGTTGGCTCCGTCCTCATCTCGATGAGGCTGATCTCGGTCGGAGATTCCTTGAAGACAAATTCTTTGCCGCGAAAGGATCAGTGATTCCTGTCGAGTCCCAGTCAGGTGCGATATCAGAACGTCTAGTGGATGATCTTTATCACCGAGTGAAGGATCGCGCCGCCATCTTGGCGCAAGCGATGGCATTGCGAGAGCAGGTTCTGGCGGAATTACCGCACATCAACCGCCTGGCCACGCGAAGGCCCTGGGGAGCGGCTTGGCAAAAGTCTGATGAGTCGTTTCGAGTGGAAGCTTATCAGTCGATTGACAAGATTGTGCGCGGAATCGCGGCCCTCAATCGACAGCTGTCCGGCGATCGGCTGAACTCGGGGAAATCGCGTGACAAGATCGACGAAGACATCGTCGCGATCAATCAAACCGCCGGAGATCTTTCCAAAAGTCATGCCGCGCTCCTTGAACTCGTTGCGGCTGAGTCGCGACAACTCGGCAAAAGCTCGGCACCAAGTCAAACGGAAATCATGTGGCGCCGGGTGAATGAAATCACGCTCGTCCCCTTCCCGACGAATCCCGGAAACCCCGCCGAGTCCGCGAGGACGCGCGTCAACCTCATCGCACGGATATGCGAACCCGTTCTACAAGCGGGTGAAGGCGCTCCCTCTACTTCGGGTCAAACGGTTGGGAATATCGACGAGATCAAAATCGCCGATCGACGGGAACGAGTCCTCCGCGTTGCGAAACTGGCGCAAGAACTCTTCAGCGTGGGCGTCGACCTTTCGGCTCCCGCACAGCAAAGTGATCTCGGGTCCGTACAAAATCCGACCCAACTCGGCGGCTATGTGGGGGGATGGTGGCGGCAGATCCGCGAACTCGCCGTCGCGGACAAGGTCGATCCGAATCGGCGGGATCAACTCTTTCAAGCCGACACCGCGCGCCGGCTGCTTGAAGGATACGTGTCGCCGACGGAAGGCGCGAATCCAAGCTCCCTCCTGCGTCGACTCAATGTGGCCGACTTTTTAGCTTGGCAGTCGACACGCATGGCGGAAGATTTCTGGGCAGCCAGTCCGGGTCAAACACGACATTACTTCGATATTGCCTCTCAGTCGTACCTCGAACGAGCGCGCTCCCTTCATTCCGCGCAAGAGTCTTCTTACATCTCGGTCGGAGATCGGATTCGAGAACTCGTTCAGCTTGCCGGCGAGATAAGGCTCGACTCAGATCGGTCGAACGTTCGCTTCACGGTGCAGGATGAGGAACTGGTCAGTATCACCCCGACGCTGCCGCATCCACTTCCCGCCGGAATCGCCGGCCTCTTCGCGGAAATGACTCCTGCCACCGTTCCTTTTCGCCAGGAATCCCCCGGCAAATTCCTTATTGGCAAAGGGGAGTCCGCTGAGGGGACTGCGAACTTCACCACGCTGCTGAATTTCCGCGGACATCGCGCTACCGCGCCGGTCATCGTGAACCTCGCCGATGCCGAGAACGGACCGACCGTCATCTATGAGAATAAACTCCCTGCGAATGGAACGTATTCACTCCGTGTCGCGGACAGCGATAAGAGCGATCTCAAACTCCTTTTTGTGCTCGACTGTTCCCGATCGATGCGTTCCTCTGCCGGCAAAAGTGGCCAGTCGCGAATCGAAGGGCTTCGTTCCGTACTGACGCAATTCGCGAAGGAAACACCTGAGAATGCGATTGATGTGGGAGTACGTTGGTTCGGCAGCCGGGCCAAGGACAATGAGCTTACTCTCGGGCTTGAAGATACGACGAAGAAACTGAACATCGAGCCATTCTCGCCCATCAGTTTCCGCGACAACATCCCCGACGCGGAACGGGACCTTGGAAGTTACACGCCGCTCATCCATTCGCTCATCAAAGCAAAAGACGATTTCGCAAGCGTCCCAGAGGGAAATCGGCAGATCGTTCTCATCTCGGACGGGATGGATAGTAAGCTCGATTCGAAGATCGGCGACGTGAAGAAGAAGGTTGCCGACCCAGCGACACGTGACCGTCAAGTCAATGACCTAGTGAAGCATGCCGCCGGCGAAATCATCGCCGCCTACAGGGATTCAGGAATCAAAATCAATACCATCGGCTTCTTCTTTGAGGGAGAGGCCTCCATCCTCAAAGAGATCGCGGAGGGAACCGGCGGACAATACATTTCGATCGATGAATCTCCGAATCAACTCCTCGCAGAATTGACGCGCATCGCCAATCTTCTTCGATATTCCGCGATCAACAAGAGTAATGGAATCGCCATCCCCGACCCGCCGGCCAAGCTGCAAACCGCCGCCACGGAGTATTCCATCCCTCCCGGCTTTCATGATGTTCGAATCACCGATCCCCAAGGGAAACCCGCGACCGATTTCACCATCCGCGTTCGTCCCGGCGATTTGCATGAATTGATCTACAGCGGACGACAGATCCATTACGTGGATGATCTTCTTGAGGGTGGCAAGACCGCAAAGGGGCCGGTCGTGCGAATACTCCGCTCGAGTCCCGCGGGGAAAAATGTCGAGTTGGAATTCGCCCTCTTCAAGCTCGACGATCACTTGTGGGAACCATCATCGCTGCACGTGACGGTAACGCCTGATGGAAGCGACCGGAAATACATTTTCCATCAGCTTTCGCCGAATCTTGGTGGGAAGCGGTTCCCCGCTTGGCGACTTGTTCTGGAGGACTGGCCAAGTGATTCGAGGAAGGGTTCGATCGACGTCTCGTGGGCGGAATCACCCACGCCGATTGATGTCGACCCGAATCAACCGGGGTCGGGAGACAAAATTCAAACAGGTATCAGCATGGGACGGCCCAAATACCTTGATCCTCCGCCGGACCTAAAAGCCGGCACCAAGGTCTCACTCAAGCTCAGTTTCGACGATGCGGTTCGGGGCGACATGAGTGAATGGGCCATCGTTCCCGAAGGAAAGATCCGTTGGGCTCGACAGGTCTACGACACAACCAGTGGGATCTATACCGGCTACTTCGTGATCGAGGGAGTCAGCAGGCTCAGCCGCATCAGTGTTTATCCACCGTCCAAACCGACCGATACGACGATTGTTAAGAACACCAAGTTCACGATCTCAACACCGTCAGTGAATTTGACACCAATCTCTAAACCTTAGCGTCTTTCTCCTGGCTTGCTCGAGACGAGGGCCCAAATCCCCACGACGACGACGGTAATCAGTAATCCAAAGCCGATCCAAAGCAAGTAATGGGCAACCGTCACTTCTTCGTTCGTCGGAGTTCCGATACTTACAGGCGGCAGATCGACTTCGCCTGGCCGCGTTAGTTCCTCGACAACCTCAATCGCGGGAGGATTCAATTCGGCGTGGAGAGGCTCTCCCTCTTTCGGATGAACCGTCACCCTAACTGATGGAAGCTTGAGTTCGCCGAGCTTTTCAGGAGTAACAAGGTACTGCCACCCACGGGAAAGGTATTCTCCCGTCGGGTCGGGGCCGGAAGAGGATCGATCCGTCACCTTTGCCCCCGTCAGGTCGGCGGTGAACTGCGGTTCATCGACTTCCACATCGGGCGGAGCGGTGACAATCACTCGAAGAGCGAAAGGCTGCGCCACCTCCGCCTGTTTCACGGCACGAACTTGAACAGCCGCAGACCCGAGCGACTCTTTGACCACCCAACTCTCGACTGGCTCGGTCGCGAGGATAACGCCGCAAATCAACGACACGAAAAGATGCACGCTCCGTACCTCCTCCACAACCTCAGAAATGCGGATTCACTCCACATTTCCGCCCGCCTGCGACTTGGAAAACCCCTTTGCGGTCACTGATCTTTTGCTCTGGCTCATCAGGCAATCCAGTCCTCATTCAATTCTATCAATCCACGACGGAAGGATTCGGTTTGACGAAACTCACAGCAGGATGAAGAGATGCGTCGATTGAACGGTGTATTTTTAAAAATGCCGAACTTTTCTTGTCCGAATGCGGCTTTTTCCCGGCCTATGTGGATAGGAGGCCGTTGAGATGATCAAAGTTCCCGAGCATAGCGACGAGGAACAGATTTCCAGTGTTCTTCGGGAGATGGATCTCTTGGAGAAGCTTTTACAAGAGGCTCGCGATGCAGTGAATCGTGTGGCCCACAAATCACAGCAAATACGTCGGTCGATTCAGCGATTGAAGAATCCTGAGTTGATCGGCAACGAGATACGTATCCGTTGAATATCTTGGTGGCCAATCTAATTGCCTCCGCATTTGATTGCTCACCAACCATATATCGCTCGTATATGCACGATTCTCACCCCATTTCGTCTGCCGCCCGGTGATGAAATGGGGTGACATATTTTCTTGAACGCTGCTGTGGTGAGGAGCCCTCTTCCCAAGACAGGGTTTTATTTCACGTTGAGTTGCCAAGAGACGCCGAAGCGGTCATTGACCCAGGCGAATTGCCTGCTGAAACCATATTGGCCGAGCGGCATCAGCACTTTCCCCCCTTCGGCGAGCGCCGTACTCAGCCTCGCGATCTCCGATCCGGACTCGCATTCGACGAAAAGAGAGAATGATGGGGTGAAATCGAAGTCATGCTTGACGAAGCTGTCCGTACACAAAACAACCTGATCGCCGATCCGAAAGCTTCCCTTGATCACTGATCCCTCAGCCCCGGGACCATCTTTTCCGTAACGGAAGACATTGAGAATTTCGCTGTCGGGGAAGAGAGTGGTGTAGAAGAGCATCGCCTCTTCCGCGCGTCCCGTAAACATGAGGAATGGCCGCGTTGTGGTCACATACGCCTCCAGTCAGAGCTCTCAACTTCTTCATCTCTCTGATTGGTACAAGCTCGGGGAACCACCGGCATCTGCCCTTTAGCGGAGGGATTGACTCCCGTAAAAAGCAAAGCTGGAAGAGGTGATGAGACCTCTTCCAGCCACGCGAACGGACGCCGAGAAGGACTGCTTCCGATTCAACTCTCTTCCAGACGAGAGAGCGAAGCCGTTACCAACCTCGATGACGGTGGAAACGACGTGATTTGTAGACTCGATAAGTCGGCTGCTGCGAAGAATAACCGGCCGATTGGATGACCGTTTGTGCCGGAGCGGTCGACACGGTCTGTGCAACGACCGGCTTCACGTTCTCATCCTTCTTCACAACAGGAGCCGGCTTTTCGATCTCGACCGCCGACGCATTTGTAAGGACCGAGTCATTTGCATTCTTCACCGTCGAAGCAACCTCTTTCGCGACGGCCGCCGTCGCCGGAATCGCCGGATTGGCGATGCCGACTAAGGACATCGACTTGCGAATCCTCTCATTCAGCGCGATCAGGTGAGCGAGGTCGGCCCATTGCGACTTACCCATCGTGATGTCAACTTTGGAGACCATCGCACCCTTCGCGCTCTTATCGAGCGCGATCCGGACATGACGATCCGTCAAGTCGATCACCACCTTCTCACCCTTCGCATCGATTGCACAGTGACGCATCGGCGAAGGCTTCTGGTGCATGGGAAGGAAGCCAATCTCATGAATCCGAACAAGCGAATCCCGAAGCTGGCCTTCTGCCGTGAACTTTCGGGGATCACTCGACGATGGCTCGGACATGAACTTGCGGAAGCGCTGAACCGCGACCAACGAACTGAGCGAATTACGGAACGAGGCGATGCTCATGCTTGGTGATTCGATCGAGTAGTCATCAACCTTCCACGAACCTTCGTGGATCAGCTGGAAGCGTGCGCTTCGCTGGTGGGGCAGGTTGACGCTCATCGTCGCGCGAGAACCATTCATCGCGATGTAGGGCTTGCCGGCCTGGCCAACTTCGGGAATCAGATCACGAACGATGGAAAGTTCCTCGGTTGTCAGTTCGTTGCACGCCTTGCGGAACTGAGAACTGGTCGATGTGAGGAAGGTGTTGTCGCGTCGACCGCCGAAATCTCGAATGAACTCATAAGAAACGATCGAAGCATCGAGGTAGCTCTTCAGCGAAACAGTCCGCCCGTCATCTCCCGCCTTGTAAATGTCGACGACGGTCCAGTTGAAGCCACCGCCCGCCAGGATAAAGGTCATCACTCCCTGGCTCGTGGAGACGGTGACTTGTCCGCTCCCGCCACCTTTCGAGGAGGAGAGGACTTGCCCACTGCCGCCGCGCGGCATGGCATTGAACATGTGATCGGGCATGCGTTGGAAGACGTGGGCGAAGTCACCGCTTATTTGGCCGTAGAGTGCTCCGCGGCTTCCGGAGTTCCACGCATCGCCGTAATGTTTACAGGCCAACTTCATTCCGAGATTGGGACCTGCCACAGCGGGCAGGACCGTGCTGACGACGGCCGCAACCGTCGCAGCGGAAATCCACTTGATCATGGCAGCTCCATGCATCCTTGCGTTGGCCCCGCGAGTGCGGGGTGAAAAAGATGGGTGGCTCGCCGCTTCCATGAAGCACGTCCCTGCAAGCCGTTCGCGTGAGCAGACTATTTATCGTCACACAAAGAGGGATGAATCGTTCCCGATTGCTCTAGCGGTCGCTCATTCTCATCCAGAAGAACCGTTCTTGCCGAAGGCGAAAATTGATCCGATCAGGGGCGACGTGCGCTTTGCGGGACTGTTGACGACGCGCATTCTTGAGCGGTAAAACCCCCTGCGACCATTTTCACATCGTAACGAGAATTCCGCCTGAGCCGAGGGCCTCCCCTCCCCGACTTGATCAATTTGCATCAATTGAACGCACACAAAGAGAGCATCACGTAAGGTTTGGCGATGGCGCAAACTTTACTGGCAAGGAGCCGCGTGATGCTTCGTCTCGTTTCCATGATTTCGGGCGCAATGATTGTGGCGCTACTTCTCATGTCGGCCCAACCGGCAAATGCGGAAGAATTCCCCGTCATGCTCAATTGGAACGAGACCTTACCTCCCAACCAGGAAGATTGGTTCCAGTACTTCTACACCGAAAACGTCCGTCGAGAATTTGGTCCAGCCACGAAGTGCCAAAAGCTGCCGTGCGAGGCGTACGGGCCGCTCGTCCTATGGCCAGAGATTGTTTACTTTCCTTGCACAGCTTGCGGGATGAGCTGTGGCCCGGTTCATCAAAGCATGAAAGGAACGTACGGGATCGCGTTTCCGATGCCGTATTACATTCCGAATCCAACGATTGCCGTGGAGATTAACGATTGGTGCAACGGGACGTCGTCCCGTGATAGCTGGCGTTTTCCGAACAACCGTATCGAATTGACGATCGGTGTTTGGGAATGAATTGCGTCTCTTCGTTGTTTCGTCACTTCTCCGTGTAGACTTCAGCCGGATTCGAAAAAATCGCAAACGAGTCTGCGATCGAGTCCACCAAACCCGAAGTCGATTCCCTCGTGACTGACTCCACCCGCGGCAGAGGGAGCTCTCTCGTTCCTTGGCGAGGAGAGCAATGTGAGTCCTTCACGCTTCATGGATAAGGATGGTGCTCCCATGCGCAAGCTTCTCGCGCTGGCGCTGGTCGGCTTGACCGGCTGCGCGAACTTCTGTGATACGTTGTTCCCCGCACGAGGTGTGTGCCGGGAACAAGCCGCCGCCGCTGGACTGGTGTCGGCTCCGGTCGTCGTTTCGGCTCCCGCGATGATGTCCGCCTGCTCTTGCGCGGGTGGACATGTCATCGCGACCTCTGAGCCTTACTCGACCGAGGTCTTCTCTCCGGGTTGCGACTGCGCTTGCAGCGGCGCGGTCGTCATGAGCCCGGCGACGGGGGCGGTCATCGCTGATCCGCAGCCTGTGGTGATGGGTTCAGCAGTCCCCGTCACGACTGGGGCGGTACAGCCCGTCAGCGAACACAAGCCGCACCCGTTTCTCCGCCCGTTCCAGTGGATGCGGGAGCATCATCAGTCCAAGCAGTAAGAGTGGATGGATCAAAGCGGGTTTGGAAAGAAGCCAAGCGATGGCTGGTGCTCGAGAAGAGGATCAACTTAACTCTCTCCAAGCTTGATCTTTCTCTCGAACCACCGACCAAGGGGACTGGATCGCCAGTCCCCTCTTTCGTTTCTTGCCAGCGCAAGAGATACTGGTCCTTCAATACTTGAAGGACTCTTATCATGTCGTCGGCGATTATTCTCTTGCAACTCACTTCACTCTTCTCCTTCGACATCGCATCCGATCTCAAAGTACCGGTTCTCCCCGCGGGACAATTTCATCGAGAAGTGTTTGCCTATCTCGAGTCAGCTTCGAAGCATGCGATCCGCATCAAACCAAGTGAGGTCGATCCAGCGACTTGGGAACAGAAGAGCCAGGCGCTTCGCGAGCAGATTCTGAATGAGGTCGTCTTTCGAGGCGAAGCCAAGAAATGGCGTGACTTGCCCCTAAAGGTGGAATTTTTCGATGACACGCTCGGCGGGCCTGGCTACCGCATTCGAAAGCTCCGATTCGAGGCCGTTCCGAAGCTTTGGATACCCGCCCTTCTGTACGAGCCGATCGAAATCAAGGGCAAGGTCCCTGCGGTACTGAACACGAACGGCCATGACATCAAAGGCTTGCAGGCTCCCTACAAGCAACTCCACTGCATCAATCAAGTGAAGCGCGGGATGATCGCGATCAATGTCGATTGGCTTGGGTTCGGCCAACTGAATGGGGCTGGTTACAGACACGATCAGATGAATAAGCTTGACCTCTGCGGCACAAGCGGTCTCGCGGTCTTCTATCTGGCGATGAACCGTGCACTAGATGTTCTGGCCAGCCATCCTAAGGTCGATCCCGCGCGGATCGCGATGACAGGCCTTTCCGGCGGTGGTTGGCAAACAATCTTCCTCTCCGCCCTCGACAGCCGGATCACGCTGGCCAATCCAGTCGCGGGCTACTCAGCTCTTGCGACGCGTGCCACTCATCCCGCAGAGATCGGTGATTCCGAGCAAGTTCCGCCAGGGTTTGGAGCGGTCGCCGACTACCTCGACCTGACTGCACTCCTCGCGCCCCGTTCATTTCTTCTGACCTACTGCGAGAAGGATGATTGTTGCTTTCAAGCTCCGCATGCGCTCCCTCCTCTCATGGAACACATCAAGCCGATCTATGAAAAACTCGGCAGGCCCGATCGATGGGGAACACACATCAACTACGATCCCGGCACGCACAACTACAAGGAAGACAATCGCGAGGCCTTCTACCGCTTCATCGGCAAGCAGTTCTTTTCGAACGACACATCATTCAACACCAAAGAGATTCCCTCCGAGGAGGAAGTGAAGTCCGCCGATGAACTTCGCGTCCCGTTGCCCGAACAGAACGCTGATTTTACCACACTCGCGAAGGAAGTATCACTCTCTTTGAAGCCCGCTTGGCGAGATGGCAGTGATCCCGAATCAAATCAACTGAATCCGTATGCCGATCAATTACGATCGCGCATCGAGCTTGGTCCGCCGAAGATAGAGAAATCTCATGAGATCGAAAATCACTGTATCATCGAACGACGGCTCGGGTACCTGCCGTGCCGTTGGGCAGTCCGGCATCGAAACCCACCAGACCCCTCTTCAAACATTTATGTTGATGGTCCCTCCATCCCATTCGTCGAGTATGTGCAAACGAGAAATGTGAATGTCACGATTGTTATCAGCGATCAGGGGAAGGAACGATCAACAGCCGTGGTGGATCGACTCGTTTCAGGGTGTCATCGCGTCATTGCGATTGACCTTGCTGGATTCGGAGAATGCGCTTTTCCAAGTCCGTACATTCAATCGTTCGTCGATACTTTTTCGCTCTGTCCCCTCCCCATTCAATCGGCCCAGTTGTACGAATTCATTCGATATGTCCAGAAAATTGCTCCTGGCAAAGCGATTAATATTGTTGCCGAGGGCCCGAGATCTTCGACCATCGCCCTTTTGACCGTTGCCGCGATGCCGCCGTACGAAGTTGTGACGCTGGAACTGTCTCAGCCCCTCTCATCGTTACATCAACTTGTCAGTGATCCGGCAGGGATATCCTCTCGACCCGAGCTATTCTGCGCCGGCCTTTTAGCACACACCGACATTTCCGATGCTGTGAAGAATCTTCTCGTCAAGCGTCTGGTGATCCGCGATTCGCCGTCGCACGTTGCCGACGAGTTCAGTACGATGGCGCTCGAATTCGATAAGCGAAAGACTGTCAAAACCGAACTCATTTTTGAATGAGAACATAGATCACGTCTCGATTAAAGGCTTTTGCAATGTTTCGTCTGATGGTCGCCTTCATGCTCTCGTTCTGCCTGTGTCCGCTCTCCACAAGGGGGGCCGAACCGCTGAAAGTTCTCTTGCTCGGCAAGCAGCCGGATCATCCGTATGGCACGCACATGTACTTGTTCGAATGCAACCTGCTCGCGAAGTGCCTTCGCCAATCGCCGGATGTCGAAGCGGTCGTCTCGGATGTTGGCCGCGCGATCCCAAGGTCCTTGCGGGTGTGGACGTCATCGTCAGTTACTCGGCTGATGCCGGCTCTGAGCTTTTGAGTGGACGCCCAAAAGAAGAGTTCGAGCGATTGATGAATGATGGCGTCGGTTTCGTCGCCCTGCATTGGAGCACGGGAGCGCAGAAGAAAGAGGTCGGCCCACGTTGGCAAGAGATCTTGGGTGCGTGGTTCAGCCTGGACTTTTCACGGCTCAACGTAACGGACTCCGTTCTGAAACAAGGGAGCCCCAAGCATCCGATCAGCCGAGGATGGAAAGATTTCCCTCTCCACGATGAATTCTATCTCGACCTGCGTTTTCAAAAGAACATCGCGCCGATCGTTACCACCACGATCGATGGGAAAGACTACACGCTCGGCTGGGCTTATGAACGTCCGAAGGGTAGAACGTTCGGCTTCGTGTGCGGCCACTTTCACGAAGTCTTTCTGAACGACAACTATCGGCGCATCGCGATCAACGCGATTCTTTGGGCGGGGAATCGAGAAGTGCCGACCACAGGAGCTCCCTGTGCGATCACCCCTGAAGACGGCATTCTGCCGCCCGAAAGCAAGAAATGAATCTCGCCGTTTCGGTTTTCACTTCGTCGCCGCGCGCCGCAGTCGATCATGGATGGCCAGCCAATCCGAGCCTTGAGGTGGCATGCTAACGACAATCAAGTCGAACCCCGCTTCATCCATGCGATGCAGTTCATCGTACATTCGGCTTGCATAGAGGATTGGATCACGAGGCATCAACGTGACATTGTCGGCTATCTCAGTTTCATCATCGAATGCCAACCATCCGATGCGTCGATCATCACTCCGCAATCGTGTGACTTCATGAACGGAATTATTCGAAAGGACGAGATGAGTTCTTGGTGCATAATGTCGGGCCATCTGACCGGGTGATCGCATGACTTCGTTTTCTGTGACTGAGCTTTGAACGAGTTCACACGAGAAGCCCAACACCCGTTCGATATCTTTGGGGGAGATCGGCCCTGGCCGAAGAATGCGCGGCTGGACGCTTAAATCAATGACTGTCGATTCAATCCCTCCCGGCGTCGCGCCCGCATCGAGAATGAGATCGATCCGTCCCGAGAGATCTTTGAAGACATGTTCCGCTCGGGTAGGTGAGAGGTTCTGCGAACGGTTCGCACTCGGAGCAGCGAGGGGCATTCCCCCATTCCTCAATAGCGCATGGGCGACGGGATGCGACGGTATCCGAAGCGCGACGGTGGAGCCTCCGGCAGTAACAGCGTCAGGTATCTTGGAATTTCGCGGCAAGATGATGGTGAGAGGGCCGGGCCAGAACGCATTTGCGAGCTGAGTTGCTGATTCGGGCCATACCGTGGTGAGGGACTTTGCCTGCTCCATCGTGGCGACATGAACGATGACGGGATTTGTGTTGGGCCGACCTTTCGCCTGAAAGATGCGACCCACCGCAACCGGATCGAGTGCATGAGCGGCAAGGCCGTACACCGTCTCCGTCGGGATGGCGACCAGTCCACCCCGACGAAGGATTTCAATCGCCTCACTAAGAATCGCGGGATCGGGGGACGTCGGATCGATTCGTACCAATCTCGTTTCCATCAGATCCCAATCCCACATCAAACTCTAGGATTTCTTCGGCTTCGGAAGGATGCCTCGGTTCGACAGCCAATCTCGAAGACGCCCCGACCAAGTGGACAAGATAGGATCGGCGGGAGCGAGTCCAACTCCGTGCGGCCCCTTCTCATAAATGTGCATTTCTGTCGGCACACCTGCTTTTCGAAGAGCCGAGTAATAAACGATGACATGGTCCGCGAGAACCGCCTTGTCCGCATCCGTATGGAAAATGAACGTCGGCGGCGTTTCGGCCGTGACCTTGGTCTCGTTCGAGAGGTCTTCGACGAGAGCCGGATCGGGGTTCTCACCAAGTAGATTCTTCTTCGACCCCATGTGAGCGAACGACTCTTTCATCGAGATAAGCGGGTAACAAAGAATCGAAAAATCGGGCCGCGAAGAAAATCGATCGATCGGATCTTCAGCGTCCGGCTTCCCTGCATCGAAGTGGGTTGAGACCGTCGATGCCAAGTGCCCACCCGCAGAGAATCCCCAGATCCCGACTTTCTTGGGATCGATCTTGTAGTCCGTCGCATGGGCTCGAACCCATCGAACCGCTCGCTGCGCATCCATCAGTGGTACGGGGTGCTGATATCCGGGTGCATGACGATAACGGAGAACGAAGGCGGAAATCCCCTGCTTATTCAGCCAAGCGGCGATCTGCTTTCCTTCGTGATCCATGGCCAAGTTGCCATAACCACCTCCTGGAAGGACGACGACCGCTGCACCGACGCTGTTCTCAGGAGCCGGTTGCCAAATGAACAGCGCGGGGATGTCTCGATCACTCATCCCCTTCGCGAGTGGTGCTCCCTTCGGCCAAAGCGGTTCCGGCTTCGGCAGTTCCTCTGCCGCTTGAATCTGCGACGTAGTTGCGACGAGAACGATGCCAAACAGAGCATATGCGATGCGATTCACGGTTCCCCCCTAACGAACGAAAATCGATTGATCGGGCATCGAGTTTAGTCCCCTTCCCCTTTGAATGCCAACCATCCTCCATGAACAGTCTGATTCAACTCAAGTCACTAAGATTATCCTCGTGGAAAAATGCTCGTCACCACTCCGAAGAGGAACGGTTCATGCCGAATCTATTAGAGGGAATGGATGCCGTTCTGTTTGACGCAGGCTTCACGCTGCTCGAGCCTGTCCGCTCAGTAGGTGACGTCTATTACGAGAAGGCGTTATCGTACGACATTGACCTCGATCGGAATGCATTCAACGATCGACTGAGAGTTCTTTGGACGAATCTTCGGGATGAGTACCGCTCTCGCTCTCCGGAGTTACTTTCTTCTGAGGAAATGGAGCGTGCGGCCTGGCGAGACTTTAGCGCTGAGGTAGCGCGCCCTTTTCCAGTGTTGTTCGAGTCTCACGATTCTTGGCTTTCTGAATTGATCTGTCATTTCGATCACCCAGACGCCTGGAGGCCGATCGAAGGTGCTTTGGAGTTGATTTACTCACTCCGAGCAAAGGGGGTCCGAGTCGGAATTGTGAGTAACTGGCATTCTGCGCTTCATGAAATTCTGAAAGGACACGACATCACGAGACATTGCGAATTCGTCGCGGTCAGTTCCGAGGTGGGCCGAAAGAAACCGCACCCACACATTTTTGAGCACGCGATTCGCGCACTGGAGATCCCTCTTGAATGCGTTGCTCACGTCGGCGACTCATGGGATGAGGACGTGATCGGAGCGAAGAACGCCGGATTGCACGCGATCTATTATTCTCCATCGGGCACTTGCCCAGAAGCGCGGCCAGCAGTGCCTGTGATCAGGTCGCTTTCCGAGCTCTTGGACTCTTAGTCTCCTGTTTTTGGAACGACCGCAAAGATTTGTGGGATTTCTCTATCGACCGTTCTCATTTGAACTTCGGGCGACGGTAGGAAGATGTGATATTGCGGAAATTCGGGCGGATGGAGGAGTGGCATACTGGTTGCAAAAGAGAGGGACGGTTCCCCAATGGCCCTCCTCCTCGAATCTCAACTCCGACCCTTTGAATCCCGCAGCCGAGGAGGAGGGCCCCCCCTTTCAAAGGGGGGGGAAAAGAGAAAAACGCAGGAGTCTGAAACACGTCTCCCCTATTTGGAACTCATCATTGCTCGTGCACACTGTCGAACGGCAGATCGCTTCTGTGAATTCTCCTCACTCGTCATGGAAACCCTCTCGTTTGAATGGATCGCTGTGAAGATTGCTGGAATGAAATCATTTCTTTGCGCGCGTTGGATGCAGGCTCGCTGAATCGTGTCGCATGATGGAAGTGCTTTCCCTGTCAGGAAGTCGATCCAATTCGTACATCCGTCACGATCGTTAGAAGTTCGCTGGAACCCCATTCGGTTCCGCACGACGTTCTTTCCCTATCCCCGCTCACCAGCTACGCTACTTTTGAGAGATCTTTTTCCGCCCCGTATTGAGATGGGGTGCTAGTGGCCCTCTATGTGCATAAATGGCCAATCAGTTTAAGATGCCAGCGGATGAGACGTAATAAGGGTGAGAGCAGCCTCGATCGAGGCGAAAGGCCTGATCCTTCGAGAGGCATCGCAAGGAACAAATGTTAACGGATTGGCGAAGGCGGACGCCCCCAATCCCAGAGACGACCAAGGAAGAAGTAACCAAATGCTCAAGCATCTGGCAGCCGATGCGGAAGACTTTGTCGATATCGATCCCGATGAGACGCAAGAGTGGCTCGATTCGCTCGTTGACGTAATTCGAAGACATGGTCCGCAGCGCGTGCAGCAACTTCTCATGCTGCTTCAGTCCAAGGCGTACGAGGAGGGTGTTCTTCTCCCCTTCACCGCGAACACCCCCTACATGAACACGATCGCGCCGGACAAGCAGCCACGTTATCCCGGCAACCGCGAACTCGAACGTCGCATTAAGAGCATCATTCGCTGGAATGCGATGGCGATGGTCGTTCGCGCGTACCGAGAGAATCCCGATCTCGGCGGACACATCTCGACCTACGCTTCTTCCGCGACACTTTATGAAGTGGGCTTCAATCACTTCTTCCGCGGTCCGGAGCATCCAAGCGGCGGCGATTTCGTCTACTTCCAGGGCCACTCCGCTCCCGGCATCTATGCCCGTGCCTTTCTTGAAGGTCGTCTCACCGAAGAGAACCTTCGCGCCTTCCGGCAAGACCTCAAGCCCGCTGGCGGAATCACGAGCTATCCGCACCCTTGGCTGATGCCAAAATTCTGGCAATTCCCCACGGTGTCGATGGGTCTTGGCCCGCTGATGGCTTTGTACCATGCACGATTCAATCGTTACTTGACCGACCGCGGGCTTCGCGACACATCGCAGCAAAGAATCTGGTGCTTTGTTGGCGATGGTGAAACGGACGAGCCCGAAACGCTTGGTGCGATCAACCTCGCGTCACGCGAGAAGCTCGACAATCTGATCTTTGTCATCAATTGCAATTTGCAACGGCTCGATGGGCCGGTGCGCGGCAATGGTAAGATCATTCAAGAGCTTGAAGCCGGCTTCCGTGGTTCGGGCTGGAACGTCATCAAACTCATTTGGGGATCGGATTGGGATCCATTGATTGCGGCCGACTCGCAAGGCAAACTCGTGCAGCGCATGGGTGAAGTCGTCGATGGGGAATACCAAAAGTACTCCGTCGAAAAGGGTTCCTATATCCGCGAACACTTCTTCGGGACCGATCCCGATCTCCGGGCGATGGTTGATCACCTCTCCGATGACCAACTTCGAGCGATGCGGCGCGGCGGGCACGATCCGGAGAAGGTTTATGCGGCCTTCAAGGCAGCCGTCGATCACCGAGGTGCGCCTTCCGTGATTCTCGCAAAGACCATTAAGGGGTATGGGCTTGGCGAAGCAGGTGAAGGTCGAAATGTCACTCACCAACAAAAGAAACTCAATGAGGAAGAACTTCGCGAGTTCCGATCACGATTCGGCATTCCCATCGGTGACGACGAGATCGAGGAAACGCCCTTCTATGTCCCGCCGGCCGATTCTCCAGAAATCAAGTACCTGAAGGATCGCCGAAAGGAGCTGGGGGGAAGCCTACCTTCTCGCCGGGTCAATCCCAACAAACTGGAAGTGCCGGCTCTCGACTCCTTGAAGGACTTTATGGAAGGGAGCGGCGAAGCGCATGCCTCGACGACGATGGCATTCGTTCGCTTGTTGAGTTCGCTTCTCCGAGACAAGAAGCTCGGCAAGTACATCGTTCCCATCGTCCCCGACGAGGCGCGTACCTTCGGCATGGAAGGATTGTTCCGCCAAGCCGGCATCTACGCGCACAAGGGACAGCTTTACGAACCGGTCGACAAGGCCAACGTCCTCTACTACAAGGAATCAAAGGACGGGCAACTTCTCGAAGAAGGGATCAACGAAGCGGGTGCTCTCTGCTCATTCATCGCGGCGGGAACCGCCTATGCGAATCATGGCCTGAGCATGATCCCATTCTTCATCTATTACTCGATGTTCGGCTTCCAGCGAGTCGGCGATCTCATCTGGGCGGCAGCCGATAGCCGAACCAAGGGCTTCCTCCTCGGTGGAACCGCGGGTCGAACGACACTCAACGGCGAAGGTCTTCAGCACCAAGACGGTCACAGCCCGATTCTCGCGGCGACCGTTCCAAACATTCTCGTCTACGACCCGGCCTATGCGTACGAAGTCGCCGTCATCATTCAGGACGGCCTCCGTCGCATGTACGTCGAAGATGAGTCGATCTTCTACTATCTGACCCTTTACAACGAAAACTACTCGATGCCGCACATCCCCGAAGGAGTCGCGGGGGGCATCGTGAAGGGTATGTACCGCCTGAAAAGTCAAAACGTCGACCGCCCGCGCACGAAGTCGCGACCGCAGCTTTTCGGTAGCGGCACGATTCTTCGTGAAGCACTTCGAGCTCAGGAGATCCTGGCCGAGAAGTTTGGCATCGCGACCGATGTTTGGAGCGTCACGAGCTACAAGGAACTTCGACGCGATGCGATGGCGTGCGAGCGATGGAATCGACTGAATCCCGAGGGGGAAAGAAAGACGTCATACCTCGATTCGCAGATCAAGGGGATTGAGGGACCATTCATTGCGGTGTCAGACTACATGCGGCTCGTCCCCGATCAGATCTCCCGATGGATCCCCGGTGGGCTCGTAACCCTTGGGACCGACGGGTTCGGCCGAAGTGAGTCACGGCAAATGCTTCGTCGGCATTTCGAGATCGACGCCGAGCATACAGCATTCATGACGCTGGGCGAATTGCATCGTCGCGGCGAAATCGATGCGAACACGCTAATTGAAGCTCGCAAGACGCTCGCCATCGATCCGACGAAGATTGATCCAGCAGTTGCTTAATCGACTTCGAAGGCGAACCGGTGAGTGAACCGATCGGGATGATCGGAACGACAATGAACACTAACGGAAATGGGTTACTCGATGGCGATTGAATTTCGAATTCCTGACCTTGGCGAGAACATCGAATCAGCCGACGTGGGACAGATTCTCGTCAAAGAAGGAGACGTCATCACCGCAGGGACGAATGTACTCGAACTCGAGACTGAAAAAGCGGTCTTCGAAGTCGAGTGCCCTCATGCCGGCAAGATCGTCAAGATTCACGTGAAGCCGGGTGATACCGTCACCGTCGGTGTTTTGGCAATGACGATCGAGGGAGTGGCCGCAGGAGGATCGGCTCCTGCTTCCTCGGCCCCAGCTCCCGCTGCGAAGACGGAGACGACCCCGGCTCCCTCGATCCCTTCGCGAGCATCGACGAGTTCAAACGGAGAACGTCCGGCATCGCCGAAACCTGCTCCTGCCGCGCCGGCGTCAGCATCGGCGACGGCTACGGCGGTCCGCCCCGCTCCTCCCCCGCCGGTCACGTCGGACCGTGCGCATGATGAAAAGCTCCCCCCACCCGCAGCGCCGGCGACACGCCGACTCGCGCGCGAACTTGGCGTCGATCTTCATGACGTTCCGGGAAGTGGTCCCGGGGGACGTATCGATCAGGATGACGTTCGAAGTTACGTGAAACAAAGAATGTCCGGTGGCGCCCCGAGCACGGGTGGTGCCGGCCCGATCGTACCGGCCTTGCCCGATTTCGCCGAGTTCGGACCGTCCGAGCGAGTGAAGATGAACAAGCTCGGGTTGACGGCGGTGTCGAACTTGACGCTCGCTTGGCAGACGATTCCGCACGTCACGCAGCATGACCTCGCTGACATCACCGAGGTCGAAGAGGCCCGGCGGCGAATGGTCGGCAATCCGAAGTACAAGGGCCCCAAAATTACGATGACCGTGATTGCGGTGAAGGCCTGTGTCGCCGCCTTAAAGGAATTCCCACACTTCAACGCGAGCTTCGATGCTCGTTCCGGCGAAGTCGTTCACAAGCGTTATTACAACATCGGCATTGCCGTCGATACCGACAATGGTCTGCTCGTTCCAGTCGTCAAGAATGCCGATCAGAAATCAATCAAGCAGATTGCGGATGAGATAACCGAACTCTCCGAGAAAGCCCGCATTCGCAAGCTCGAGATGGGAAATATGAAGGGTGGTTCGTTCACCATCTCGAACCTTGGGGGCATCGGTGGGACTGGCTTTACCCCGATCGTCAATTGGCCCGAGGTCGCCATCCTTGGCATGTCGAGATCCTTCGAGCAACCGAGGCTGGTGGACGATCAACTCGAAAATCGACTCTATCTCCCGCTGTCCCTCTCCTATGATCATCGGGTGATTAACGGTGCCGACGCTGCTCGATTCGTCCGCCGTCTCGTTGAGCTACTCTCGGATCCATTCAACTTGCTCGTCGAGACATAATCATATCGGCGTCTTGTTCATGACTCTGATCCGACGGTATCGAGTCAGGTATTTGAGGCCATTCTCGAAACGCTCGCCCGTTGGGGCGGGCGTACTCTCGTCCTAGCATTCGCAAAACGACAGCATTCCGTTGCAGTTTGATGGGAGCACTCGTTCGACCTTCCGCCTTCGCGGACTTCGCGAGCTATGCTTAAAGATGAGCCTTAGGGTCGTCACCGTCACCCCACGACGATGTCGCTCACGTCTCGACTTGAATGTACTCATGAGAACAGCAAGAACTGATCGAGCCAGTGAAGGAGTTCCGTCGATGGACGATGTCTATCGCTTCCTCAACATGCTCATGGATACCACGCACGGACGAATCATCCTCGTCGTCAGCGCGGTCGTTGGAATCCTGATGTTACGTGGCCCCAGTGGACGACTATAAAAGTCTGAACAACTTCGCAGCTCAATACTCACACCACTACTTCATCGGCAACCAGACGAGCCCCGTCGGCGAGAGATCGAACCGGCGGGCCAAGATATTCGAGCCGGTACCTTCCTCATAAAAGACAATCAAAATCGAATCATCATTTCGCGTCACCATCGAGGGATAGGCTCCCGTGTGCTTGTCGACCTCGATGTTACGATTCCATGTATTTCCTTGGTCAAGGGAGTAGTGCAAGCTCACCCCAGGAATGCGATGAGCAAGTACGAAGATGTCACCCGGCCCGCGCAGCAAGTACGGGCAATGGCCGGGGAAGCCGATGGACTTGCTAATGCTCCAAGTCTGCCCCTTATCTGAGGAGAATGAATACGCCATATCCGCTCCCTTGTCGGCACGCTGCACCGCCAGGAGTCTTCCATCATTTCGCTCGACGACATCAGTCTCCGCGTCGAGCCGACGCCCCCCGTTGGGAATGTCGATCATCGGTGACCATGTCTTTCCAGCGTCGTCGCTATAGGTAACTCCGCCGTTAGCACTCTCTTTCGTCTCTCGGTACAGACCCAGGATCATTCGTCCCGTCGAAAGAACACGGATTGGAGAACTGCAATAGGCATCGGCAATGATTTGCTTGGGAGCCGACCAGGTTGCCGCATTGTCTTTCGACTCAACGTACCAAGTCCCCATGCCGTCATACTCTTTCCCATTGGTCCCCGGCTTCAGCGTGAAGAAGTTACATAGAATCCGTCCATCGGATAGCTGCACCACCGATGGATCGCGATCGTCGAATTCACCATCGTAGAGGAGGGTCGGCCTGCTCCAGGTGAACCCGTCGTCCGCCGAAGTAACGTAAGAGATCCGTCCCCCCTTTGGATGCTCCTTGTTTGGCAACCCAACGTGCGCATAAGAATCGTAAAAGACGCACATCAGCCGGCCGTCCATTAATCGGCACACATCGGGGAACGCCTCGTAGCCCCCGTTCCCTCCATCAGAGCAAACCACCGCGACGGAGTTATCCCAACCGAGTACCGAAATCAGCAGCAAACTCGCGAGCATACGCACGTTCTCCTAAGCGATGAATCTCGCAGTGTCGATCCCATGTCACTTATTGAGCGGCACCGGGTCACTCGGACTCGGCCAATTCAAATGACGATGCAAAAACTTGAATGTCCCCACGCCGTGAATCGTGTGGGGACCGTTAAAGAATTCGATTTCCGTGCGATCCGGTATACCGAGATCCGAGTACATGAGGCGAATTTTGGCATACTCCGAAGCGACTCGATCATCAGGCGCGACCCCGTCGTGATGACCTCTCTCCACCATGAACGGTCGCGGCGCGATGAGAGCTGCCATTTCCGCATAGTTGAAAGTCGGACCGAGACCGAACTCGAATATTTCATATTCCGCGGTATTCACGTACGAGTACGGGCTCCGGGTTGAAGCATTCTTCCAAACCCAGTCGTTGAAATCTGCCGAACAGATCGACAGTGCGTACTTCTCGACCAGAGCTGGAATGCGCATCGCGCTTTTACCGCCATAGGAGAGCCCGTAAAAGCCGATCCGCTTCCCATCGACAAAGGGGAGCGTCTCCAGCCAATCGACGATCTGTTCATGTTGAGGCACGATCACCGAGAATAACGTCTTGCCGATCGGATTGAGCTTTCGCTGCAAATGACGAAAACGGTCATGAAAGATGTAGAGGTTCTGTGGCGCAAAGACGACGAAGCCTCTTTCCGCCAACCGGCAGCCGTACTGGTTGTAGGCGGGGTTATTGATCGCCGGGTCGGCGACATCTTGCGGCCGACCTTCCAGCCCGTGCTGCGTCACCACCACCGGCCGCCGCTCCCCCTCCTTGATCCCCTTTGGAACGAGCAAGACGCCATACGCGATCAATTCAGGGTAAACGTCAAGCACCACCTCATAGCCCGTGAACGCCGGCGTGTCATACACCTGTCGCGTTCGCGGATGAGCCGGAAGCTTCTTCAGATCGAAGTGGCCGATCGTCTTCTCGCGAAAATGATCCCGGTATGCTTTCGTGGCGGCCTCCCATTCCTTGATGTCGTGTTTAAATCGAGCGGGTTCTGTCTTATGCCAGAATTGCTCGCGCTGATACGGTCCTTCTTCGAGTAGATACTGCGTATCGTCGATGATCTCCTTCACCTGCGGGCCAATCCGGCTATTCAAGTATGCTGTGTAAGAGAAGCCTTTCGCCGGAGTTGCTTCCGTTTCATCATCGATTCCGAGATGCTTGAGGACGGTCGGATCGATAGGACCCTCATCATTCGAACACATGGAAACAGAGGAAGCGATCTGGCCTCTTTGGAGTTTTTGCACGGCGGCTTTCCAAGCCGAGAGATCACCAGCCAGAGAATGCTTATTGAAGCACTCTTCTTCGAGTTCCTCGGCATCTTTCTGCCATCGCGCATCTCCTTCGGGTGTCTTCGGATAGTCTTCGAGAAGCGTAGGAGACGGCCCACCGCGCTCGCCAGACATGGTTCGACGATCCTTTGAACGATTCCACTCCCTAGACTCTAAGAGGATCAATCGCCGTGGGGCGATCATCGACACCAATTCCGTAAATCCGAATTCGTTTACCAACCCAAAGACATTTTGATCAATTGGCTGTTGGTCCATCGGCACAACCATGCTGTTGCCAAGATTGATTTGGCCGAATGAAAGCGATCTAGCGAATGCCATCGCATAGAGGCCTAAGGAACCATTTCCCCCGACATCAATCAATCCGACAAACGGCGTATTTTTATTCCTAGGTCCTCCACCTCCGCGGAGATTTTCGACTGCCGCTTCGATTTTGTGAATTTCATAGCCGATCAAATGTTGCCCGAGTTCAAACGCCGGCCGATAGCAGAACTCACGATTCGTTAGCCCTGTTTTGAATGATCCGTCCTGAGTTAAGGAGTGTTCGTGTCCACGATCAATCAGCACAGGTATTAGAACTCGTACTCCGGCCGACGCCAGTTTTGCGACAAATTCAAGTTTCTGATCCGTAACGCTTTCACCCGCAAGCACGACGACGGAATCGAACGGAGCATTTTTCCCTTTTGGCTCGATCAGCAATCCTTCCCCATGCACTTCTCGGATGACAGGCCATCGGACGGCGTGAATCTCGTACTTTTCGCATTGAAAAAGCACCGAGGATTGCCGCGTTGTCGCGAGTAATTCAATGCCTTTCGCTGGCATGCGATTGCCAATTCGACCCACCACCAAAGACAAAGCATGTGGAGCCTTTAACTTCCATTCACCAAGAGCCACTTCGTTCGCGGTGATGGCTTTAAACGCCTCCGTTCTTCGCTTAATCGCCGCTGCCGTCTGTGCATCCACGAAACGATGCGCCCCGTCGAGGAGTTGCCGCGCGATGTCGCCGGTCATCGTCAGTCTCTCGGTACCGGGAAGTGGATCACCTTCTCCGCCGAGAGATATCTCTGGTGCGATTAAGAACGCGGAACAAATGATGACGAGTGAAAGGGCCGTCGTCGCGCGAGGAAATTGCTCGACGATGGCTACTCGGACGAATGACACAATGAATGGACTCATGGGGATCTATCCCTCCTGCGTGGATGAATGTAATGGCAGGAGGAATGCCAGATCAAAGAGAATCGGGCGGACGATCGTGTGATTTGGACAAGTTAAGTCTGATTATGCGGCGGCCGTCTTCGTCCCCCCGAAGGTGGTCGAGAATGGGGGTGGTAGCCGGCGCATCCGCCGAAACATGCCGTAAAGGGTCGGCCCGAAAGAAATTCGCGAAAGCCATCCCACTACCTTCGACTGCGCGAACTTGAGATGAGGAGGCGCCGATTCGAGGGCTGCTCTCAGAAATCTCTGGGCATTGGTGAGATCACCCGACCAAAGGTAATAGTGAGCAAAGGCATATTCCAGGCGGCTCACTTTCTCGGCGAGTTGTTTCTTGTACGGCTCTTCCTCAATGTAGGTCCGGGCACGCCGCAAGACGTCAAGCTCCGCGAGCGCGGCCCTGATCATCTTCTCGCTCTTCTGTCCAAAACGCCTGCGATAGAACGCCCATGCGCCCGGCGTCCGCGCGAATCGGCAGCCAGCGAACGCGCACCGAATCCAGTACTCGTAATCTTCGTAATAGACGTCCTCGGCTTGCAGGCCGACCCGATCGACCACGCTTTTGCGGAACATGAAGATTATCGGCGGACCCGGACAACGACCCAGCAGAAGCTGCTTCATATCGGGGTAATCTCCCGTGTCGATGTCGAAGAGGGAATCCGCAGGTACGTCGGGCGTGCTGCGGAATGTTCGAAAGTCGCCGTAGACAATGTCGATGTCCGGATGGTGCTCTAAATGCTCGACATGAATCGCGATCTTGTTCGGCGCGAGAACGTCGTCGCCGTCCAAGATTTGAATGTACTTTCCTTTTGCAGCCGCGAAGCCTGCATTTCGCCCCCCGGCCGCACCAACATTCGCTTGCCTGATGTAACGGACACGGTCCATGAATCGGGAGCGAATTTCCCGCTCGGTATCGTCACTCGAATCGTTATCCACGACGATGACTTCGATCGGCTGATGCGATTGGCAAAGCGCGCTTTCGATCGCCAGTTCCAGATGAGGCCAATCGTTGTGACAGACAATAACAACCGACACGAGCGGCTTTGTCATACGACTCTTCCCTGAGGCAAATCCTTGTTCCGTGCCGGGAAGGTAGCACTTCGCTCAGAACGCGCCAACGGAATCTGGGGAGACTAGAGGGATCGATGAGAAGTAGGCTTCGACGCCTAACGGAGTCGTTACTTCAAGTCTTCGCTTGTCGGCAACGGAGGCTTCGCTTTATCAGGATCAAGCGAATCGCTGCCTGCGTCCGGCAACGCGGGGGCTGACAGATCTGGGGGTGCTGGAGGTGGGGACAATCTCGACGGTCCGGAACCTGGAGCTTTGCCAGGGGGCTTCGGCGATTCGGTCTCCGGAAGGTTGGGGAGCAATGTATCCGAGGACGGAGATGACGTTTCTTTCGGAGGCGACGGCATCGTTATCGGAGGCCGATCGCTCGGAGCCGGATTCAGTGGCGATTTCCCTCCGACCGGAGGACGAGTGGGTGCAACCGCTGGTCGCTGGGCGGGGACCTGTGCCGGCGCGGCGACGGGCGCGGGGCCTTGTTGTGGCAAGGCTGGCATGAGTTGCAGCCCCATTGGAGGCTGATCACCTAAGAACCCACCTGCCTGCGGTGCAGGGATTCCACCAGGGCCGGCATTCGGAACCGCCACACCCGCCGGAGCCACTGCGACCGGAACCGGCGTTCCCGCAGGAATGAAAGACGATCTTGTTGCGGGAGTATTGAATACGACCGGAATCGCCATCGCAGGTGCGGGCTGTGCGACGTAGACGGGCGTCGGCATCGCCGCGACACCGGGCACAGCCGCAATACCGGGCTGTGCCGGCACGACGCCCTGCATAGGAACCTGAGTTCCCGGTGGAGGACCCGCAACGGCTAACGTCGTCCCCTGAATATTGTTCGTCGGAGAGTTGAGCGGACCGGCCAGCACGGCCGGCGAATAAGGCTGCGTGTTCGTACGCGGGAAGATCTCGGTTTGCCCAGAACCAACATTCGCTTGAACACGACCTACGTCACGCCGAGGATTGTGCTGGAAGCAACGGCAGCCGATGCTGCTCGTTACTAAGACGACGATCGCCATCAATCGAAGCGAGTTCATCACGCGCAGCATCCTCTTGGTGCCGGCCCACCTTGGACCTCGTGCGAACCCTATGTCGATTCTCGATTCTTGCCTAGGCCGATTTGGCGGACCTGAGAAGAGAGAGGAGCCAGGCAAGACAGGCAGGGCTAGTTGTGCTGAATGCATGGCGCAGCGGACATTTTGAGACGATCGAATCTCTCAGAACGCGGCTCATTGTGAACTGCAATTTGATTGGAAGACCACTAGCAATTGCGATCAGCCGGCCTCAAACAGAGAACCGGCTGCACGACTTTTGAATGAACCAAACTTCCGGTCCATTAGGTAAGCGGTTCGAGCGTGATCTCCTTGAACTCGACTTCCATCGCGGGACCGCCGTGAAGTTGTAGACCAATCTTCCCCTTCTTCGCCCCCGCCTTCTCATCCTTCTCGGTGTACTCGACCGTGTTCTTTCCGTTGGTCGTGACGGTAATCTTTGGACCGTCGGCACGAACTTCGACATCGACCCACTCACCGGTCTTAGCAAGCTCTTTGACTTCCTTCGCCTTCTGGAAGCCGATCATCCCTCGTTTTTTCTCTTCGTACAGAAGTCCCCAATAATCGGGCGCGATATCGGCTTGATAGCCCGCCATCACGAACTTCACCGGATCGACGACCTCGCTTCGGAACTGGACCCCGCTGTTGTGGTTCTTCAACTTCACTTTGAAACGGAGGACGAAGTTGTCATACTCCTTGTCGGTGTAGAGGAACGTGTTGTAGTTGATCCCCGGTGTCTTGCCGACAATCGCTCCATCCTTGACACTCCAGAACTCGGTGTTACCGGTCCAGCCAGCAAGATCCTTGCCGTTGAAGAGCTCAATTTTCTCACCCGCTTGAACATTGATTCCGAAGGCAAGCATCACAACGGCGAGCAGACTAATACGATGCATGATGAACGGTTCCCCTTTGTCCTCAATTTGAGTTCATTTTGCAGATGGCCGTATTGTACGGGCAAAAGTCGGCAAGTGCGAGCACCACGTTTCAACGTGGCCTCGTTTTGTCATGCCTTCTGACCATTTCGTTGTTGCTAACCGGATGTCGTCCGACGGATTCCAAAAGTTCGTCTCTCCCTTCAAAAGCAATTTCCAGTGACTCCGTCGGCAAGTCCATCCCTTTGAGTGATGCCAAACAACTTTCGATTGATGAAACGGCAGACGGATACCGCATTCGAATTCGAGCCTCCTTCGATGACGGCGCCAGTGAGTTCGAGCATGAACTGACGCGCGACGCATCGAAGAAGGATGCCCTCCCTATTCCCGTTCAACGGATAATTTGTTTGTCGTCGAGTCATCTTGGGTTTCTCGAAGAGCTCGACGCTCTGGACATCGTCGCGGGAGTGACGAATAAGAAGTACGTCGCGAATTCAACGATCCGGCGGAGGATTGATGACGGGAAGGTCAAAGAGATCGGTGAAGGAACGCAGCTCAACCTGGAACGAATTCTCATCCTCCAACCTGATCTCGTCCTCGCCTACGGTGTCTCCGCGGCAGATCTCGAAATATTGGAGCCCATCAAGCGGGCAGGCATTCCACTTCTCATCTGCGCGGACTACACCGAGCAATCTCCTCTCGGCCGCGCGGAATGGATCAAGTTCTTCGGACTGCTCACTGGAAAGCTATCGATTGCGGAATCGCGATTTGAATCGATTCGAGGCAACTACCAAACTCTTGCCGAGGCGGGTCGTCGTGTCGAGCCAAAACCGACCGTCTTGGTCAATGCTGACTTCCAGGGGACATGGTATGTCCCTGGTGGTGACAGCTACATGGCACAATTCATTCGCGACGCCGGCGGGAACTACATGTGGGCCGGTGAACGGAGCACGCGCGTCCAACGACTCGACTTTGAGTCCGTCTTAGCGCGTGCCCAAAAGGCAGACATCTGGATCAATGTCGGCATGTGGACGTCACTCGATGAAGGGAAAGCCAACAACGAGAAATATGCTCTGTTCGATGCCTTTCAAAAGGGAAACGTTTACAACCACCACCGTCCGGGGAATGAGCAACTTGGAAACGATTTCTTTGAGCGAGGAGTCGTCCGGCCCGATTTGGTGCTGGGTGACTTGCTCAAAGTGTTCCACCCATCATTGCGGGAAAAGGAGCCGTTTGTTTGGTACCAACGGCTTCAGGCTCATTAGAAGATAGATCATCGCCGAACCGAGAACGTGATTGACTGACAACTCCATGACACCATCGGCATCACAACGGTCGCGCGCTCGCCGACCATTCCTTTTCGGGATGATGCTTATCGTCCTGCTGGGTATCGTTTTCATTCTTTCGCTCGGACTAGGTTCCGTCTCAATCCCCCCTTCTGATGTCGCGAAGATCCTTGTCGGTCGTGAAGCTTCCTTACCCATGTTATCGACGATCGTTTGGGATTTGCGACTCCCACGCACGCTCACCGCAATCCTCGCGGGGGCCGCCCTTGCTGCTGCCGGCCTTCAGATGCAAACGATGTTTCGCAATCCACTAGCCGGTCCCTATGTCCTTGGCGTGGACGCGGGTGCAAGCCTGGGTGTCGCTTTGGTGACACTCGGCTGGGGTGTGGGAGCTGAGGGATTTCTTTCCAATGTCGGACTTCTCGCGGGACTTGGTCGACTGGGTGCCGCGACTCTTGGCGCGGGAGCAACCCTTTGCTTGGTACTGGCCATTGCGGCAAGGCTAAGAAGCGATGTGACACTCTTGGTCGTCGGCCTTTTGATCGGCTACTTCGCATCGGGGCTCGTCGGCGTGATGGTCTACATGAGTGTCCCTGAAAGCATTCAGCGTTATCTGCAATGGACATTCGGAAGTTTCACGGCGGCCACTTGGCCGACAATAGGTTTGTTGGCCATTTCCGTCGGACTGGGATGTCTCATCGCACTCCTCCTATCAAAATCGATGGATGCACTTTTACTCGGGGAAGAGTATGCGGAGTCCGTCGGCATCGCGGTCAGACGCGTCCGCTGGGGTCTGGTAATTGGTTCTTCCATCCTCGCCGCTTCGGTGACCGCGATCTGCGGCCCGATCGGCTTCATCGGCGTCGCCGTCCCACACCTTGCTAGAGAGCTCCTTCGTACCTCGCAGCACCGTTACTTGTTGCCGTCAACAATGCTGATCGGGGCCATCGTGGCAGTCATCGCGGATATCATCGCGCGCGGGCCGGGAGATGATGTCACTCTGCCGTTGAATGCCATCACCTCGCTTTTCGGCGCCCCCCTGCTCGTTTGGCTCGTGTTACGTCGCGTCGAGGTGTCGCAATGAGCGATCACCTGACACCTGTCCTCACGACCCATGACCTCACCATCGGCTTTACCAGCAAACATGCCATCGCTAACGGATTAAATCTTTCCGTCGAGTCGGGCGACCTTGTCTTTTTGCTTGGCCCGAACGGCGTCGGAAAAACGACCCTGCTCAAAACGCTGGCGGGACTCCATTCACCGATTCACGGTCGAATCGAACTAAACGGTGTCCCGCTTCACTCGATTCGTCGCGATACCCTTGCTAAGCGACGGAGCATCGTTCTCACCCAACAGTCGGCAGCGTCGTCCCTACGAGCGCGCGAGATCGTCTCCCTCGGCCGACTTCCCTACGCCAGTTGGTCAGGATCGATGAATGCAGGCGACGAGGAGATCATCGAACGCGCCATGTCGATGACGAGTTGTTCCGCGCTGGCCGACCGGCTCGTTTCCGAACTGAGTGACGGTGAACGTCAAAAGGTATTCATCGCGCGGGCCATCGCGCAAGACACGCCAATCATCATGCTTGACGAACCGACTGCGTTCATCGATCTGCCGCGGCGCATCGAGATCATGCAACTCCTCCGACGCCTGACCCGCGAATTTCACAAAGCCGTCATCCTATCGACGCATGATCTCGATCTGGCGTTGATGGCAGCCGACCGGATATGGCTCCTCGGTGCTGGCGGGACATTTGCCACCGGCTTGCCGGAAGAACTCGTCCTGAGCGGCGATCTCAAGCGATCGTTCCATTCGGCCGATATTCTGTTCGATGAATCAACTGGTCGCTTTGCCTGGAACAATGAAAGTGGCGAACCCATCGACGTTCAGGGGGAAGGTCTCCTGGCCCATTGGACAAAGCGTGCTCTCGTTCGACTTGGCTATCGAATCCATTCCGGCGCGTTGAATAAGGTTCTCATCTCGTCATTGCCGCTCACTTGGACGTTCACATCCGCCAATAACAGTCATTCGTTTCCATCCCTCGCCGAGCTTGCAAATCACCTTCGCCGCCGATAATGTCGGCAGACGAGAGAGAACAACACTCCGCGACTTGCAGTCGCGCCCCCATGCGTCACTCAGCAAAGGTATCGTTTCATGTCATCACGACTTCTAATGGTTTGCCAACTCGCTTCTGTTCTCCTGTTAGCGACGGCGACACCATCATTCGCGGATGTCGTGAAGATCGAGAAAGGGGTCGACTATCTGGGCTCGGGTCGCAAAGAGAAAGGAGACCTCTACCTGCCCCTTTCTCTCGGTGCGGGAGAGAAGCGTCCGGGCATCGTTATCATTCATGGGGGAGGATGGACGAGCGGAAAACGGGACGCCGATCGTGAAATCAACATCGGCACGACGCTCGCCGAACATGGATATGTCTGCCTGAGCATCGATTATGCGCTGCAAGCAGAGAATAGTCCCAAAATCTGGCCGCGCAATCTTCATGACTGCAAGACTGCTGTCCGATGGCTTCGTGCCAATGCCGAACGATTGCACATCGATCCAGATCACATCGGCGTCATAGGGGGTTCTGCGGGGGGACATCTCGCGGCCATGGTCGGCGTGACTGGACCGGAATCAGGTCTCGATCCATCCGAACCCTATGGAAGCCATTCGTGTAAAGTTCAAGCCGTGGTCGATTTGTATGGTCCGATGGCGAATAATCCCAAAAGAGTGAATGTTCTCGTCGATCCACAGAATCCCAACGCCGCCGAGTTAGCAAAACAAGTAACGCCTCTCTTCCATCTCGACCCCAAGGATCCGCCAGTACTTATCTTGCATGGCACCGCCGACAAAACAGTCGCACTCGAAGATTCAGAAGCGTTCGCCAAAGCACTGACCGCCGCCGGCATCAAGAACGAACTCATCATCATCGAGGGAGCGCCGCACACGTTCCACCTTCAACCGAAAGAACGAGATCTTCGCCCCGTGGTTCTCGGTTTCTTCGACAAACATCTGAAGCCGTCGAAGAGCAAATAACGCGATTCGGATCGGAGCGAACTTGTAGTACTTGGCGTCGAGAATTCGTGTGAGTCTTGTAGGCTGGGTCTTCAGACCCAGCTTTTCGGATCCGCGACGCGAGTTATTCGTCGTAATCGATCAGCGTGATACCATCTCTCAAATTGCTCCACTGCCAGCTATTACAAGCTATGGTTGATGATCGAGCGCACAGGGGGTACCATCGAGTATTCGATTCAAGCCACGAATTCCCGAGTTCGTTGCTTCACCCATCACGAGAGCATTAGTGACAATGACACGATCGATGATAACCCTGGCATTCGGAATGCTTTTGCTTCTCGGTGGAACAAACACCCTCCGCGCCGAGGAATCGATTGCGATCCTGCCAGCCAAGATCTCCCTTCGAGGGACTGAAGCCCGTCAATCAATCCTGATCGAACGTCAAGTCGATTCCCAGTTCGTCGGTCAGACGACTGAGCCGTTCCAACTCACCAGCAGCGATCCCGCCATCTTTCGTATCGAAGGACAGACAATCATCCCGGTCGCGAACGGCAAAGCAACATTGACGGCCAACTCCGCGGGTAAGTCAGCGACCGCGGAAGTTACGGTCATTGGGATGGAAGTTCCCTTCGAATGGAGTTTCCGCCACCACGTACAACCGGTACTCGCGAAAAGCGGTTGTAACTCGGGTGCTTGTCACGGCGCCCTCGCGGGAAAGCGCGGCTTCAAACTCTCCCTTCGGGGCTTCGATGCCACGGGTGATTTCGACACGCTAATACACCAAGCGTCGGGCCGTCGTATTTCGCTCGAAGAACCAGCCGAAAGTCTGCTCCTCACCAAAGCAACCGCAGCGGTCCCACACGGAGGTGGAAAACGCTTCGACCCCGAGTCCCTTGATTACAACGTAATCGCCCGCTGGATAGCGGACGGCGCCAAGCCCCCCACCGATGCCGAGCCTAAGATCGATCGCGTCGAGATTCTCCCCTCTAATGTCCGACTCACTCCGAAAAGCGAACAGCAACTCATCGTCCTTGCGACCTTTTCGGATGGGCATGTCGAAGATGTGACCCGATGGGCAAAGTACACGTCCGCCAGCGCGGACGTCGCGGAAGTAGACGATCACGGCAAGCTTCGCGTCCTCGGCTACGGCGAAGGAGCACTCTCCGTTTGGTACTCGAACAAAATCGGCCTGGCGAGTGTCACTGTTCCTTATGAGCAACAAGTGAGTGGATCACTGTTCGCGGAGGCTCCCAAACGAAATGACATTGATACCCTTGTCCTTGAGAAGCTGGAACGGCTGAACCTTCCTCCATCACCCGTTGCCACCGACGAAGAGTTCGTTCGCCGCGTCTATCTTGACACGATCGGCACGCTTCCCACGCCGAGCGAAATCAGAACGTTTCTCGCGGACAAATCACCGAACAAACGTGACGCTCTCATCAATCAATTGCTCGACCGGCCAGAATTCGTCGACTATTGGACGTACAAATTTTGCGATCTACTCCTCGTCAATTCAGAGAAGCTTCGCCCCGGCGCGATGTGGTCTTACTACAACTGGGTCCGAAGCAATGTCGCCGCCCGCCGACCCTGGGACGACATGGTGCGCGATCTGTTAACCGCGCAGGGAAGCACGCTCGAAAACGGCGCGACTAACTTTTACGTGCTGCATCAGGACACCCGCGAACTCTCCGAAACGGTGTCGCTTGCGTTTCTCGGCCTTTCGATCAACTGTGCCCGCTGCCACAATCATCCCCTCGAACGGTGGACCAATGACGAATACTTCGGCTTGGCGAACATGCTCGCCCGCGTCCGTCTAAAGAGTGCCCCAGGCGAGGGAAACTTCGTTGTCTATGCCGCCCGAGAGGGAGATCTCATTCAGCCCCTTCGCGGCAAACCGCAAACGCCTCGTCCGCTTGATGGGCAAGCACTCGGGCTGGAATCTCCTGATGATCGCCGGATACCTCTGGCCGACTGGGTCACCTCACCCGACAACCCCTATTTCGCTCGGGCGATTGCGAATCGAATCTGGGCCAATTTCATGGGGGTCGGTTTAGTCGAACCGATCGACGATCTTCGTCTCACCAATCCTCCAAGCAATCCCAAACTGCTGGATTCGCTGGCGAAATATGTTGTCGAATCTGACTATGATCTTCGCGCACTCATGCGGCACATCATGCAATCGACAACGTATCAACGATCGAGCATGCCTCTGAAGGAGAACGAAAGCGACAGGCGGTTCTACTCGCACTATTATCCTCGGCGTCTGATGGCGGAGGTTCTCATTGATGCCATCGCGCAGGCGACAGGCGTCCCCACGACATTTCCCAACTATCCCGAGAAGTGGCGCGCCATCCAATTACCCGACACGAAGATCGCGTCGAACTTCCTCGATAAGTTCGGCCGACCAAAGCGAGACGCGACCTGCGAATGCGAGCGCACCAATGCTCCGAGCATGGTTCAGGCCCTCAACATCGCCAACGGCGACACGGTGAACGAGAAGCTCCGCAAACCCGGAGGACGGGTCGATCAGATCCTAGCTCTTGCTTCATCTCCCAATGAAATGATCGAGGAAGCGTACTACGTCGCGGCCGGCAGACCTCCCAGCGCGCAAGAGAAAGAAATGCTCGTGAAGGAGTTCCAATCGACTCCCGACGCCGAACGTCGCCTGTTCGTCGAGGATCTACTTTGGAGTCTCCTGAGCAGCAAAGAATTCTTGTTCAATCATTGACGCTTCTTTAGACGGTCTTTTTCATGTCGGCGACAGGTTTGAGCGTGACGAGGTTCTGATGTTTCGATTCACTTCACTGGTGTTTACTATGCTCCTCGGGAGCATCGTGCCGCTTCGCGCAGAAGGGAGCCCCGACTATCGCAAAGATGTCGTCCCTATCCTTCGCACCTACTGCGTCGGCTGTCACAACGCCACCGAAGCGAACGGAAAACTGGGTCTGCAATCGTTCGCGACTCTCAGCAAAGGGGGCGAAAACGGTCCAGCCCTCGTTCCGGGAAAGAGTGCAGAAAGCCGGCTCTATCTGATGGTCACCGGCAAGGTCGAGCCCAAGATGCCTCCTGAGGACAACCCCGTTCCCTCGCCTGCGGAAATCGAAACGCTTCGTGCCTGGATCGATGCCGGTGCGAAAGGGCCGGAAGATCCTAACGAAGCGATCATCCTCGATCCCGTCGTCCCCAAGATCGCGTCCAAGATTCAATCTCCTCACCGAATCTATGCCGCCGCTTGGTCCCCCGATGGCAAGTGGGTCGCATTTGCTCAAAACAAGCGAGTCCTCCTCTTCGATGTCAACTCGGGCTACATCGAACGAGTACTCGAAGGACACGCGGGAAAGGTTTCGGACGTTTCATTCTCGACGGATGGATCGATCCTCGTATCCGCGAGCGGCGTCCCCGGTGTGCGTGGCGAAACCATCCTTTGGCGCGTCGCGGATGGCTCACGGATTCGAGCGTTCGCCGGTCAATCAGATACGCTCTATGCGGCTCGGCTTTCGCCTGATCAAAAGCAACTCGCATCAGCCAGCTACGACAAAACGATTCTGATTTGGAATGTTGAGAACGGCAAAGTTCTTCACGAGCTCAAGGGACACAACGAG
>JAIEPU010000186.1 GCA_019748235.1 bacterium | reverse complement strand
CAAGCCTTACTCAGCTTTTGGTGGCCTTTCGAAAGTGAAAGACGAACTCAAAATCTGGGGCGACCTCGTTCTCGTGCCGAAGAAGTAAATGTAAACCAGAGATCTTCCTCTCAGCGATCAACAATGCTCTCACGTCACCTTGAGCAACTCGCAGGCTTCGCGGTAGCCGGGAGCGGATCGGCCGTACTCACTGGCGGTCACGCGGGCGAGGCTGATCGCATGACGCCAGCGGAACGCGGGTCGCGTGCGGGCGAACTCTTCGGTCGTCGTTCGATAATACTTCTCGGCATGCAACGCGCCGTCTTCACTCGTCGCATACCGAAGTAGAACTTCGAACAGCGGCTTCGGGTCATGTGCGAGTTGGCCGTAGTGATTGACGATGTTACAGGCCTGTCCCTGCAAATTGTCACGAATCGCGGAGTCGAGATCGGAAAGGAGCTTGTCGGGCTCGGTCGTCTTGATCCGCTTCCACGGCTGATCGATCGGGAGTGGCGGAAGGTTCAAATAGTCCCCTCCCCCTTGAATGCGATCCTTCGCGACTTGGTAGGCCCCGAGGATCAGACATGCGAACTTGTTCCGCTTATGCCCGACCGTGGCCATATTCCGCCACGCATTCGCGGAGTCACTGGCATGCACACCAACGGAATCACCATGTACGCTGCCGACCGGCTTGCCGGGCCACTCCTGCCGCACCGTCCGACCGGTGTCCCGCAAGACAAGCTGATTGGCGGCAAGCCCCATCGCCTCACCAATCGCATCAACGGAGAACCCCTCCGCAATTGCTGCCGCGACCGCGTCTGCCGCTTGTTCGGGGGTCGAACGAAAGATGGTCTGACACATCGAATCAACCCATTGATCGTCAGCGGCCCGAGTGCCGATCTCAAGTCCCATCAATTTGTGTTGATCGAACGCTTTGCCTAAGGCTTCCGATGGGTTTTGCCGCGATTGCTCTTTCACGCAATAGCGCACTGATTGTCGGAGCATGGTGTGAGCGTTCTCTTCACCCACCAGACTCAGCAGTTCCCAAGCGCGATAGGGCAACACCGTGCGGTGAACCTGCGTGTCTTCCTGCACCGTGTAGAGGAGTTCGTCAAATGCTTCGCGCGGGCCCTTTTGCATGATGGCGGCGAAAGTACCCTCGGCCAAGTCGATGTCCTTTGCATTCACCGCGGCCTTGAGGGCGTCGATCCCGCTCTCGCTGGGACTCATTGCAAGGGGAGTGACTTGATGAAGCACCTCATTCTTATGGCCACCCGTCTCACCGATTCGATGGGTGTTGCGGTATAGCACCTTCAAGACAGGAAGGGCTTGCCTTGGACCAGTCATCGATTGCGACATGTGCCACGCCGGCGCGAGGGCCATCAGTGTGTGATAGCCGATGTAATCCTCTCCGCCGAACGTTCGCGCATTGGCGAGAGCCGCCGCCGCAACGAGTGATTTCAAATCAGTTCCTTGATTCATTCGATCGACAAGGGTGGGAAGAAGTTTCTCGATCGGCGTCTGTTGCATCAGCAAAACGAGTGGCTCGAGCGTGCCGAACGTAATCGGTTTCGAATCGGACTCGGAAGCATGTACTCTTGCGACACCCATGTCAAAGGCCAACTGGCCGACACTGGCAACAAGCATTCCTTGACCGACGGTGGACAGAAACCCGCGACGTGTGAATTCGGTTTTCATGGCCGACTCCAATGAAACGGAGTAGAGATAGGAGGCCAATGAGAGTTTCCGACCGGAGTTATCCCGCAACCCGATTGAGACACCCTCACGCGGGGGGCTTCGAATGAGGCCCTCCACTCAATCTTAAGTTTACCCACACCAATGCGAATGATGAAACCGGCGTATTCTAAAACTGCTGAATTATTCGAGAATGGAATCGATTAATAGATCTTCCAAAAGCCTGGTGTTAACAGCTCGGCTAGATGGTCATCCAGGTCACGAAAATAGATGCTCTCCGCGCCCCCTGGCCACTGAACCACGCTTTCGATCGGAATGTCGGCGTCAGTAAGCCGCTTCTTCCATCCCTCGACCTCAGACGCCTGAATCGAGAAGGCCAGATGTCCCGAGGTTGATCCGTGATGCGGCGGGATTATTCCCCCAGGCGTGGCGAACGGCTCGCCGGTTGCCCCCTGCTGGAACAGCAACAGCACATTCCGTCCCCCCACGTTGAAAGCAACGAGCCGGTCCGTGTCGAGTAACACTTCGAATTCAAACAGCGATCGATAGAACTCAGCCGATTTCGGAAGGTCCTTCACATGAATCGCCGTTTCGATGATTCCGCTGACGAGATTCATTGGAGTCCTCCAAAAGAAAACTACATGACAGATGTCGTCGATCTGTTATGATCTCCCATCGGATCGACGGCAACATATGGATCGCGAACGTATGAAAGGGTGGTAGTCATGTTCGGACTGAATAAACTGTTCAAATCAAAACAGCCTCCGACCGAATCCTATGATCCCAGTCTCATCTTACCCCGCATCAAGCACCTCAACTTTGAACGATTCCTCAGGGAGCAAGATTTCTCGCACGATGACATGCCGATTATCGAGCCTCTGTTCGGTGATTTGTTGCTGACCTATGCGTTCGATCTTCCGAAGCGATTCGAGATGATCTCGAACAAGATGGCGGCTGATCTCTCGTTGAGTCCCGTTCAGATTCGCGGCATCGCCATGAAGAACTTCGAGGAGCGATTTCCCGAAATTGGTCTGATGGGTGAAATCCCCTTTTTCATCGTCTGCGTTGGGAACGACATGGAAGCGACCATGCTGCTACGTGGTGAGTTCTGGGATAATCTCGCCAACGAGATGCCCGGAGAACTGATTATTTCCGTCATCGCGCCAGACAAGGTTCTTGTATTCAGTTCCGAGGAACACAAGCTCATCGCGCACGCGAAGGATGAGATCACTTCGACCCAACACGAAACACCCACGCGCGCTCTCTCGGAATTGCTGTATGTCAGACGTGACGGAGATTGGCATGTATTCGATTGCCCGGCTTGATATTGCCGAATGAGATTTCAGCGAGGATCATCATCGGGCATGAAACTCGCCACGCGTCGACCATTTCTTCTCGAACACCCCTCATTCTCGGTGAGCCATTCATCCATCGCGCGATGGACTTTCTCCACCACCTCTGTGGTGTCGATCTTTCCGAAAAACCAGTATCGATAGATGACGGGTTGGTCTGGTTCGATGAAACAAAGAAATCGATCGACTGTTTCATCGATATTGGCGCAGCCGACCCATAAGTTGAATCGGTCATTTTCAAGCGGAATGATGTATCCCCAATCCTCCGCGATGATTTCGTTTGGTTTCAGTCCTTTCCGCGCCAGCCCTTCTTTCATGAACTCGGCAAGTCTTTTCCCGAATACTCCCGGATTGACCTCGTCACCCCCATCTTCGTAGGGGGGAAATCGATTCGAACGAAATTCGACATATGTTTTCATTCGATTTCCCGTTCTGTGATCCTCTTCGGTCAGTATGCCCCTCGACCAAAGCCTTGCTTCGCCTTGCGAGAGTGTCAAGCCACGGCTCTCGGCATTTTAACTGATCCTTTTCATTCGGAGCACATTTAACCTTGCGTTGTACCGACTGTCCTATTAGTATTAGTACAGTTGGAGGTTTGATCTGGTGGAATTTCGCATCAGCCCCGCTTCTGGATTGCCGATCTATCAGCAGCTCGTCGAGCAGGTTCGCTCGGGAGTTGCTCGGGGAAAGCTTGCCGCTGATGAAAAGCTTCCCTCGGTACGGGAACTGTCTCAATCGCTGGTCATCAATCCGAACACCGTGGCACGGGCTTATACGGAACTGGAACGAGACGGGGTGCTCTACACACGTCCGGGGATGGGTGTCTTCGTGGCCGCGAAATCGGCCCCCCTCACGAAGAAAGTCCGCCGGGAACGGCTGTTGCCGTTGGTCGATCAACTCCTCGTCGAAGCGGTGGAGATGGGTTGCTCTCTCGCCGAATTGTCAAAGCTCATCAGTGAACGATCAACCGTTTTTGAGTGGAACGGGACAAGCGAACCTTCGAACGCGTCGGGAGGAAAACGAAAATGACGAACGCCATCGTGACGGAACGCCTCACGAAATACTACCAGTCAAAAGCGGTGGTTCGAGACGTCACCCTTCAAATCCCGACGGGAACGGTCTACGGGCTGCTTGGCCGCAACGGCGCCGGGAAGTCGACGCTGATCAAGATGCTGCTCGGCATGGTGCATCCTGACCGCGGCCGCGCGACACTGCTCGGCGACCACTCAGAAAACTTGAAACCCGCAACCCGCGCCCGAATCGCCTATCTGGCGGAGAATCATCCTCTCTACAAATGGATGACGATCGAAGAACTCATTCGCTTCACTCGCCCCTTTTACTCCATTTGGAATGAGGAGTTTCTTCGCGGGATTCTCGATCACTTCGCCCTTTCGTCCCGCTCGAAGATTCGCCGGCTCTCGAACGGCCAACGGGCACAGGTCTCGCTCGCGATCGCACTAGCTCCCGATCCCGAACTTCTCATCCTCGATGATCCAACGCTCGGACTCGACACGGTCGTTCGCCGTGATTTTTTGGAATCGATGGTGCAACTCATCCAACGACGCGGCCGAACGATTCTCCTAAGCTCCCACATCCTTGGGGACGTCGAGCGAATTGCCGACCGCATTGGAATCATGATGGACGGCGTTTTGCGGGTCGATTGTCCGCTCGACACGTTCAAGCAAACTGTCCGACGCATCATCATCGATTGGCCGGGCGAGCCCGTCAGCCTGTCGACGCGACAGGGAGTCGTCTCCGAACGAATCGTGGGGCGTCGATCGGAACTCGTCACCGTCGGTTCACCTGAAGAATATGCGGAAGCCGCGATCTCTCTCGGAGCCATCACGACCGACATTGTCGAGATGAATCTCGAAGACGCGTTCATCGCTTATACCCGCGGCATTCCCAAGCCGCTCCCCCAATTATCACAGGAGGCCCAGCTATGCTCCGCGCCTTGATCTGGAAGGAAATGAGAGAGATATGGGTGATCGCGGCTATAGGATTGGCGATTAACTACTGGATTGTCCTGGGTGCGATGGGTTTTCCGATGGGATTCAGCTTTTCAATTCCCGATTCCATCCCTTTTGGAAGTAATGACTCAACGATAATCCTTGTGACGATGACGAGTTGTCTGAGCGCGATGATTCTTGGGTGGTGGCAGAACTATCACGAAGAACTTCGAGAAACGAGGCGATTTCTATTTCATCGTCCGATCAATCGACAAAGAATCATCGCGATCAAGGCCTTCGTCGGCTTATCAGCGTCGCTTTTTATTGCCCTGATACCGTCCATTCACTATGCGCTTTGGGCTGCTACTCCGGGAACGCATCCCAGCCCGTTTTATTGGTGGATCACCAAATGGTATTTCATAGGCCTCGCAGCCATTCCTCTTTTGTATCTCGGCGGCTTTTTGGGGGGGCTCTTTCCGAACGGTCCCCTTAATAACAGCGGAGGACTATCAATAATTGCGGGCATTCTATCAGGACTTCTCGTCGGGATGGCTCTCGAAAATCGCATGCCCGAAACCTTATTTATTAGTATCCCCACAATGGTGCTTCTTTTCGTTATCGGCATTCTCCACATCACAAAAACGAGAGACATCGCTTAACCAAGAGGCTCGATCTTCATGTATCGTACTCAAGAACACTGGTCAGCTATCGTGCTGAGTTTGATCCTTTCCGCGGGAGCGCTGTTCGCATGGATATTCTTTCAAGCATTGGTGACACTCAATTTAATCATGAGCTTATCGCCCAATGAACAACGAACGTTATTCGTTTCCAAGACGGGAGATTTATTCGTCAAGTCGACCTCTTCTCGGTCGTCTGGAAATCGATTTTTTGAGGTGAAAAACGGCCAACTGACGGAGACTCATACTTCTCCCACAGACGGGCTTCCTTTGACATATCTTGCCTTTCCGAAGCAGCTGAAGTTCCAATTCGAGCATGACCGAATCGGACATGTATTGTCGAATCGGTCGATGAATGAGACGTGGTTCACCATTATCTCGGAAGACACACGGCTCTTCATCGAAGGCTTTAGCACACTGACCAACGAACGCATTGGATACATCGGAAGGCGAGGATTCACCCTCAATAAGCCATCGAACGATGAAATGATTCCTATGCTCAGGGAATACGGCACATCATCGGTTGCACAACTGTACGTAAATGGGCAGGAAAGTCGGCTAGCCGTGTTAACTCCAGATGGTCCTGTCCTCATTGATGTGCTCAAACGTTCCATCGAACATCTGACTCTTTCGTTTTTCCCTAAGTCAGTGGGGACCTGGAGCACAAGTTGGAGCATCGCCAAGAACGACAATACTTTCTCAAGCGGCTTTGCATTCCGAGGAGAAGAGAGTGTTTGTCTGACTTCGAGCGACGGTTCCGTTGTAGAATCTTTCCCGATCCCACAGGAACTCCGAGATCAATACATTGAACTTTATTTAGTGATGTCCGATAGCCCTTATTTGCTCGTCTCGCACGACGGTGCAACTGGTCTCACCGAGACATTTCAACTCGATTCGGAAGGCAAAGTCGTCCGCCAAGAAAACTTGACCCTAGAAACGGCGACAGGATCTGGGCGATCAAACACCGCTTGGCAAATGGCGATTCTTTTTCCGGTACTGTCCATCGCTGCATTTATTGACTTGTATTCACTCCCTTCGACAGAAGTGACACAAGGAATCCAACCAAGTCTTCGTGCCGCACAAGCCATCTGGCTCTCCGCTTCTTGGCCTTCCCTCCTCCTTATCTCGATTCTTTCTCTCGGCCTTGCGATCTGGACATACAGACGGCATCAAAAATTTGACCACAAGTCGGCTGTCATCTGGTCCGTCTTCGTCTTTCTGCTTGGGCCGGCGGGGCTGGTTGGTTACTTGGCTCATCGAACTTGGCCGGCACGGGAGAAATGCCATTCATGCGGTGATCTCACGCGGGTGGACCAGATGGCATGCACGAAGTGTGGCGAGGAGTTTCCGCTCCCCGAACGAAACGGCTCGGAGATCCTTGTACCGGCTTGATGAATGCTCATTGAGGCGTGACGTGAAACGCCAGCGTTGATCGTGCTTGCGAGAACGAAGCAATGCCCGCTTCCTTCACGACTGCGAGATCGATGCGATTCCTTCGGGACGTCCCATCGCGATCAGCCGATCGTTGGCGGCAATCCGGGTGGACCGGAGAGCGGGAAGGATCAGTTCTCCATTGGCGCGGCGAATGCCGACGATGATTACGCCGCGCTGACTGAAGTCTGTTTCTTCCAGACTCTTTCCGACGTACGGACCGCTTGTGGTGATGTGGATCTCCGCTAGATCGAGCGAGCCTCCCTTCGTGGAAAAGACTTCGAAGAAATCTTCGAGGTTAGGTCTGGCGAGCAAGTGAGCCATCTTCATCGCGCCAGCGTGATAGATGCTGATCACTCGATTCGCTCCCGCCTTTCTCATCTTCGCCCCGCTACTCTCCTCGCTGGCGCGAGCGATGATTTGAAGCTTGGGGGAGATCAACCGTGCCGACATGACCACGAAAAGATTGTCGGCATCGCTCGAAAGGACGGTTGCCAAACCACGGGCCCGATCGATCCCCGCTTCGATGAGAATGCGGTCATCGGTCACGTCGCCGTACTGACACGCCCAACCCTCTTCGGCAGCAGAGGCCAGGGCCTTCTCATCGGTGTCAATCACGAGGAACGGAAGATGGTCATCGGCAAGGGCCCGGCAAAGAGCTCGTCCCATTCGCCCGAAGCCGCACACGATGAAGTGATCGCGCATTGATTTGATTGCCGTTCCCATTCGTTGCCTCTCCAGCCAAGACCGCATCTCGGTCCGAACGACCATCTCCCCGACTTGCGACAAGCAATACAGGAATAATCCGAGCCCCACCACCAAATAAATCATCACGAAGGTTCGACCCGGCGTCGAAAGAGGATGAACCTCGCCGTAACCGACGGTCGTTAGCGTGATCATGGACATGTAAAGAGCATCGAACGGATGCCAATCCTCAATCAGCATGAAGCCGATCGTTCCAATCAAGGGAAGCAAGGAAAGAATCACCACGAGCCGAACGAGCCGGCCGGCGAATGAAACTTCGTCGGGTGATGTCGAATGACGGAACGAGTCAGACATGCCGCTTTGGTGGACCCTCTGATTCATCAGCCAGTGACAGGTGTTCGAAAACGCCCCAACTGTGCGAAAGTGCCCGTTTCAATAAACGCAAGCGATCTCCACCCTGATTGATGATCGTACGTGAAAGATCGAAGAAACGCTATCACCTTCAATGGAAGACCTACCCGCGTTCAGTTGAAGATTGAATGGCATGCGGCATGCACTTTAACGAAGGAGTGAACGCGAACAAGTGTTCTTAGGGTCGGATTTAAAGCTCGCGGGGAAAAGATGAGAGTCCATCAGTTCACCCGTCATCGAGTAATTCGTGTGGAGGAGGTTTCGCCATGATTCATGAAGTGACGGGGGATATCCTTTTGACGAAGGCCCAGGCGATCGCGCACGGCGTCGCGCCGAATGATCCGTTCGATCGAGGACTCGCCCTCGCGATTCGCGAGAAGTTTCCGCACATGCATAAGGACTTCCATCACTACACGCATCAAACGCATCCCAAAGCGGGTGAAATTTGGGGATGGGGCGGGTTCGGCAAGCGAATCATCAATCTGCTCACTCAAGAAGGTTCGTTCGATCATGGTGGTAAGCCGGGACATGCGACCGCCGCGAACGTGAATCATTGCTTGAAACGACTTCGGCATTTCATCGATCACGAAAAGATCGCAAGTATCGCCTTGCCGATGATTGCGACTGGGGTGGGAGGGCTGAAGCCTGCGGAAATCCTGCCTCTCATTAAGTCGCATCTAGGCGATTTGAAGATACCCGTGTTTGTTTACTCGACTTACAAACCAAACGTGGAAGCGACGGAGCCGGGAGTGTAAAAGGGGATGAATTAAAGTTACTGTTACGCGTCGATCAGGATGCTCTCCTCAAGTGTGAGACTGATCGAATCGTGAGGTAACACTCCATCCACCCTCCAAAGGCACTGGTACATGAGACGTCTTTCCCGGCTTGTTGCATCATTTGTTTTCGTCACGAGTATCAGTGCCCAATCGGACCAGAATCGAGTGGACTTCAAATCCGCGGTCATACTCGATACGCAAGGTCGATTCACATTGTCGGCAGGGTCTGATCGTCTCCCCTATGTCATCAATGCGACAACCTTTGTTGAGCCCCCTGTCAAAGAAGGTCCTACGGCGGGTACTCCGTCATCCCCTCTTGGAAAGGGAGTCACGCTGTCGCTCGATTCAGCGAATCATCACACCATCGAGTTGACCCGGTTCGACGGCAACCCCTTTACGTTCCTCAACAGCAAATTCCATAACACATCATCGAAGCCGGCTATCATCACTTCCGTCGATGTCGCGACACTTCCATTGGATCTTGGAACTCCCATCGAGGAACTGCAAATTCTCGGTACGGGGGGACTCACGGATGCGGCGAAGGCGCCGGGAAGCTACATGTGGATTGCGGTGGTCGATCCCAAAACTCGAAACGGAGTCGTGGCCGGGTGGGTCACGACCGCACGCGGCAGCGGCGTCATCATCCCGAAGGTGGTGGACGGCAAGATCACCTTGACGGCACGCCTTGAATACGGACATGTCGAAGTCGCCGCCGGATCGGACACTTCGCTCGAAACATTAGTGATTGGCTATTTCGAAGATGGGCGGCTTGGGCTCGAAGCGTATGCCGATGTGGTGGCAAAGCTCAATAACGTTCACTTGCCCCCCCAACCCAGCGGATATTGCACGTGGTACCACGCTGGTTCTTCGAGTGAAAAGCGATTGGCCGCTCTTACCGATTTCGCCGCGAAGAACTTGAAACCGTTCGGATTCTCGGTCGTGCAGATTGACGATGGTTGGCAGGCAGGGGAACCCAAGAACGGACCGCGAAAGAATTTCACCGTCCACCGCGTTGGGGGACCTTATCCCAATGGGATGAAGCCGTCAGCGGAGCACATCAAGAGCCTTGAATTGACACCGGGTATCTGGTTAATGCCGTTCGCCGGGACGTGGAACGACCCCTTCTTCGAGAACCGTCGCGACTGGTTTGCCAAACGTGACGATGGAACGCCTTACGACACGAATTGGGGCGGTACTTGCTTCGACATGACCCATCCTGAGGTTCAGGTTTATGTGCGCGACACCATCAAGCGAATCACGCACGACTGGGGTTACAAGTATTTGAAGCTCGATGGTCTCTGGACCGGATCGGCCACCGAGCAGCAGTATGTGAATGATGCGTACAAAGATGACCACATCGGGAACTCCAAACTTGCGGACGCGAAGAAAGCGAACGTCGAAGCACTGCGTGATGGACTCAGACTCGTTCGTGATGCGGCGGGAAAGGATGTGTTCATCCTGGGATGCTGTGCTCCGCAAAACATGCGCAGTTATGGCGGAGCCTTCGGCCTTGTTGACGCCATGCGAATCGGCCCGGACAACGGAGCCAATGTCGAGGGATTGCTCGTCGGCCCTCGATACGGTTCTCGTAATTACTTCCTGCACGGCCGGGTTTGGTGGAACGATCCCGATCCCGTCTACGTGCGTCGGTCACTCTCGAAGGCTCAGTCCGAGCTGAGTTGCACATGGGCCGCCGTCGCGGGACAGATCACGATTGCCAGCGATGAACTCGAGCGGCTACCAGCCGATCGACTCGACATCTTGAAGCGAATCATGCCGCCGCATGGCCAGCAAGCGAGGCCGGTTGACCTATTCGATCGCGATCTGCCCCGCCTTTGGATCGTCTCCACGACCGATCGATTGCCGAGACATTCGCTCATCGGTCTCTTCAATTGGGATCAGGAACGACTTGTGATCGATGAACCCGTTGAACGATTTGGGCTCGATCCGAAGACTGAATATGCCGCATTCGAGTTCTGGTCGAATCGACTTCTTCCCCATGTGAACGACCGAATTCAATTCACGCTCGAACCAATCGGGACGAACCAGTCGGTCAATCAAGAGAAGAGCGAAAAAGTGGTTCACCACTGCTGCGCGGTCATTGCGGTCCGCCCGATTCTCGATCATCCCCAAGTGCTCAGTACCTCTCGCCACATCAGCCAGGGATTGGTGGACATCGTCAAAGAGGAATGGAACGAGAACGAACTTGCCGTCACCAGTCGTGCCGTCGCCGCTGACCCTTATGAAGTTCGCATTTTGTTAAAGTCAAAATCAACTCCTTGGAAGCTCGCCGAGTTTCGCGTGAGCGACGAGGATAAATCAAAGGGAGTAATGATCTCGAAGGGCGAGGTAACCGACGAACTCGTTCGATTGACGATTCGTTCGCCCGAGAGCCGAGAAGTAAAATGGTCGGCGAGATTTGCGAAGGACTAGCGACAACCTAGGTCAGTGCTCGCCGAAAGGTGAGATTGATCCTGCAACGCCCGGTGAGGGGATGATCCCCCTCCGCCAACGGATCGACGCCGTGAAAGTAGAGTCTCGTTGGACCTCCCCACACGACAACATCACCATGTTCCAGTAGGATTCGCCTCGGTCGATCACTTCGCTTTTTACCACCCCAAAGAAACTTGACGGGCAGGCCGAGTGAAAAGGAAACGATCGGATCATCAAAACCCTTTTCATCAAGGTCTTGGTGTAGCGACATCTTCGCGCCCGGTTCATAACGATTGATGAGGCAGACGTCAGGAGCGAATCGATCGAAGCCCGCTTGATTCGCGGCTGCCGTCGCTAGACCACGAATGGAGTCGGGCATCGCCGGCCACGCTACACCAGATTCAGGGTCGATGCGTGAATATCGATAACCCCTCTTATCCGTTACCCAGCCCGCTTCACCGCAGTTCGTCATGGCTGCCGACATTTTGAATCCGCCTGGAGTCACCATCTGACGGAATGGAGCGACCTTTGCTACGTCTCGAACGGCAGTGAACACTTCAGCCGCGTGGAGAGCCAAAAATTGACGAAGGACAACAGCGCCTGGATCAAGGTGTTCAGTGGATGATTGCGCGAGTTGATCATCGAACAATCCCATCAGATGAACCCTTCGTCATTTTTTCTTGAGGATGATGAACAAGGACCAGGCTTCGTCCATGAAGGTTCAACATCCGATGAACTCGCGACGTTGGATTGGATCGCGAACCTCACTTCTTTTTCTTCTTTCGGGGAGGTTCGTTCGAACTCACTTGTTTCATTGCCTCGGGCTGCTGATCGAGTTTTGCCCGCAACTCAGCAACGATTTCCATGTTCACGGCCGCGATGTTCTCGGTCTCAAGCGGATCGGTTACGTAGTCATAAAGCTCGAATTCGGCAGAGTCCCGGGATGCACCAAACTCCTTCCATTCGACGAGCCGATAACGATCAGTTCGGATCGCTCTTCCCAGAAGCTTTCGCTGTATGACGTTTCGCGGATAAACATGCGTGACGAATTCACGAGCGGGCGTATTCGAATCGCGCACTGCGGCCGCGAAGGAAATGCCATCCACTTCCGTCGGTGCGGGTAAACTGGCCAATTCGCACAGCGTTGGATAGATATCGACTGACTCCACCATCGCTTTGGCTCGGCTTCCCTTCGTCACCTCAGGAACTGATACCAAGAGGGGGATGTGTGTCGCTTGCTCATAATTGGTGTGCTTGCACCAGATTCCGTGATCACCCAGATGCCAACCATGATCCCCCCAGAGGACGATGATCGTATCATCGGATAGGCCTAGCCTTTCGAGTTCCGCCAAGACCCGGCCGACCTGAGCATCCATGTAACTCATCGCCGCGTAGTAACCATGAATCAGTTGTTTCTGAAGCTCCGGATCAAGAGTGCCAATCGCTGGAATATTCTTGTAGTTCCGTAGTTCGCCGCCAAACTGCGGTGCGTAGCCGGGAGCACCGCGAGGAGGGACCTGGACCTTAGCTATCTCGAATTGGTTACGCGTGTAAAGATCCCAATATTTCTTCGGAGCCACGAACGGAAGATGCGGCTTGACGAATCCGACGGCGATAAAGAATGGTTCCGCGGGCTTCTCTTTCGCCAACTGAAGTCGTCGGACAGCTTCATCGGCCAAGGCACCGTCCGGATAGGTGTTGTCGGGGACGTCTGCCGATTCGAACGCAACCCCCTTGGGTAGATCGACGGCTGGTTTGTTCGCGAATAGAGCCTCTTCGCGCGTCAATCCCGATTTCGCCTTGCTCTCGGGGAGGGCGTAGGCAACGACATTGCTTTTCCAGTGTGGGACGCTCCACGAGCGATCGTCTTCATGATTGCCGTGACCGACGTGAAAGATCTTTCCCAGAGCTTCGGTACGATAACCGTTCTGTTTGAAATGTTGAGGAAGTGTGATCGCATCAGGCCGTGAGTTGCGGAAGTTCGTCGCCAGATCGTAAATTCCAAGCGTCTGCGGTCGAAGTCCCACCAAGAGCGCATTTCGCGAGGGGGAGCAGACTGCTTGATTACAATAGGCCCGTTCAAATAGAACCGACCTCGTCGCAAGGCGATCAATGTTTGGCGTCTTCGCGATCGGATCGCCGTAGCATCCCAGAATCGGTTTTAAATCGTCTACACAAATGAGAAGTACATTGGGACGATCGGCCGCGTCGATCGATAGGGTAATGAAAAGGGCAACAACAGACAGGTAACACATTTAAAACCTCGACAGAAAGAATGCTTGAATGTCGACGGTAAAAACACCAGCGTCCGCATGAGGTGCCTGATGAACTATAGTCCTGGCAACTCATCGAGCGTCAATCGAATGAATCGCGGCCGATAGATTTCGGGATCGTGGATCATCGCGCCAAAATCGAAGGAGTTCACCACATAGGTAATGAGGAGTTCGCCGGGCTTTGACAATTCTGGATGACCCTTCGCCGCGTAGCTGAAGTACTTCTTGTTCCGTTGGAGATCGGGGACATCGTAAATCGCGATCGGCTTGGACCAGGGTCCCACTGGGGATGAAGACATCCGAACCATGACATGTGGGCCGAGCATCGTTTCGCTTTGCACCATGAGCCAATTCCTATTACCACGAATCTCGACCGGCGTGATGGAAAACTCTGTCGGGACGAGGCTCGCTTGCTCGGTGGCATCTTCTAACGACTTCGACCATCCTTCTTTCGAACGAAATTGCCAATCGTCGAAATCAATCAAGCGATCTGCCGGCGCGCGAGCGATCAGCAAGCCGTTTCCCATTTTTCCGCCGCGATAGCCGTAGATGTAGATCCAGTCCCGCCCTTCCTCCATCACCGGAAGAAGCTCACTTCCCCAATTGATCGTTCGATGAAGAGGCGAACCGGCCGAAGGTTTCTCACCGTCGGGAGGATCAGGAATCGTATGAGGAAGATCATGTTGCTTGATCTCCCACTTCGTCCAATCATCATGGGGATTATGGATGACCGCGACCGCGCCTCCAGCCAAGGCGAACGCAAATACGCCGTCCCCCTTCGCGCGCCGCATCTTCCAAAGAAAGATCACGAGTTCGGGCTTCGCATCGGAATCTTTGGTGACGATACCATCCGCCACCCAATACCAAGTTTCCTTATCGGCCGGGGTGATCCAGGCGGTCGGATGACCCTCGGAATCGGGAGTGCCCCACCGGAACTGGACGGCATCGGGCGCGGGTGGTTCGCCGTCAGGCGAAATCGCGTGAAGGGCAATCGTGTTGTTGACGAGCCGAGATCCCTCGGCATGTCTTCCATCCTTAATAGGTCCGATCCAGGTGTCGGCGAATAGCCAAAGAACCTTCCAATTTTGAAGATCGACGGAATACATCGCATCGGCGCCCGTCCAGCCCTCCGTACGATGAAAGGGCAGATCCCACGAGGCGGCAGGAATTGCTTTTGGTGATGCACTTCGCCCCAACTCGTCAGCAGCATGGGAGATACCGACAGGAAGAAGGGCCAAAAAAATGGAGGTAACAACGCTTTTCATGAGATTATGCTCTCCAGGGATCGAAGCGTAGGAGCATTCTCTCATCCACGACATGCCGACGCCAGCCTTCCCCTCTCTTGCTCTGATTTGACGGTCCCGATAGATTCTCGGTGCCGAAACGACGGAACCGTAATGAGCCTGCGCGGAATCGAATTCTCTAACATGGCGAGATGATGACCAACGAATCTGAAACTTTGGCGACCCCGCGAAAGCGACTCCTGACTGGTGATCGCCCCACGGGGAAGCTACATCTCGGCCACTATGTCGGAAGCATCTCGAATCGCGTACGGCTACAGGATGAATACGAGTGTTACTTCATCATCGCCGATCTGCACATGCTGACGACGAAGCCTGAGAAGTCCGCCATCGACGCCCTTCGACAGAACATTCATGACATGGTGCTCGACTATTTGGCGTGCGGCATCGACCCGGCCAAGTCAACGATCTACTTGCAGTCCGCCGTCCATGCGGTGTATGAGATCAACCTCTTCTTCGAAATGCTCGTCACGCTACCGCGGCTGACGCGGTTGCCGAGCATCAAGGACATGGCAAAGGCGGCGAAGTTCGACGATGAAGCGATTCCGTTCGGACTGATCGGATACCCCGTGCTTCAAGCGGCGGACATCTTGATGCCCCGCGCGCATATCGTGCCGGTCGGAAAGGATAACGAAGCCCATATCGAAATCACTCGCGAGATCGCACGGCGATTCAATTTCCTTTACGGCGACACATTCCCCGAACCAACGGCGATGATCGGTGACATCCCCACTCTTCCCGGCATCGACGGCAAAGGGAAGATGAGTAAAAGTCTCGACAATGCCATCTTCCTTTCTGACGACGCGAAGACAGTCGCAAAGAAAATTCGCGGAGCGTACACCGACCCCAATCGCGTGAGCGCTGACATTCCTGGGACGGTCGAAGGAAACCCCGTCTTCGCGTTGCATGACGCATTCAATCCGAACAAAGAGGAAGTGGAAGACCTGAAGACCCGTTATCGCGCAGGCAAGGTGGGTGACGTCGAAGTCAAGGAGAAGTTGACGATCGCGCTGAATGCATTCCTCGATCCGATCAGAGAGCGCCGATCGCAACTCGAGCGAGAGTCAGGGCTCGTCGAGCAAGTCATCTACGAAGGGACGATGCGAACGAGTCAGCTTGCTAACGAAACACTGGCAGAAATGAAAAAGTCGATGGGTCTGGCTGGTCTTTGGAACAAGATCAGTCGTAAGGCTCGAGAACACCAGGAAAAGTCAAAACCGAAATAGCGGACGACTACATTCGAAAGGAGTAAAGGCATGGAAGCCGCCACTCATTCGCCTAAGGGAATCATTGCAGTCCCGGCGCGGTTTGCATCTACTCGTCTCCCCAACAAGCTCATTCTCTCGAAGACCGGCAGGCCGATTCTCTCGTACGTCATCGAGAACTGCCATCGCGCGATTGAGATGTCGCGCGGCACGCTGGTAGACGTCGTCGTCGCCTGCGATGATGAGCGGCTTGCGGACATCGCCCGCAAGGCGGGCGCGAAGGCAGTCATGACCGGATCGCATCATCAGTGCGGCACGACACGAATCGCAGAAGCGATCGAGACGCTCGGTCTGGCGTCGACGCTTGACTACGTCGTGAATGTTCAGGGTGACGAGCCTGAACTCGCTCCTGAGGCGATCACGACGGTCGGCAAAACCCTTCTCGGCAACAACAGTGCTGATATGGCGACGTTAGTCATCGCCATGCCGAAAGGATCAGAAGAGAAGAAGGCGAATCCCAATGCAGTGAAGGCAGTGCTCGACGCCCGAGGCCGAGCGATTTACTTTTCACGCGCGCCGATTCCGTACGATCGCAATCCGGTAGGGCCGGGACAAGTCTCTTGGAATCATCATCTCGGCATTTATGCCTATCGAATGAGCTTTCTGTTTGAGTTCGCCGCGATGCCGGTCTCGCCGCTGGAGCAACAAGAAGGCTTGGAGCAGCTTCGCGCGATTGAGGCGGGGCGAACAATTGCCGCCAGTGCGATTCCCGAGCATTGGGCGGGAAAGGGAATCGATACGCTCGAGGATTACGAGGCTTTCGTGAGCCGAATGACCCGCCGAGCCGCGTGAGACGCGCGTTGGATGTCGTTCAACGTATTCGCGCGGTTCTGTAGGCTGGGTCATCCCGAACCAGCTTCCCCGATATCAACATGGATAACTTGTGGGTCACGCAGCATCTGCGTGACAATGGTTGGATCGATGCCGCGCGGATCTTTCGTTCTGCAAATATCGTTTGCATTTGCTGTTGATTGCGTTGCTCAGAGACGGTGACATACTCAAGTCATGCAGAAGGCTGCGTGACCGACGGCCGTTGCTGGCAAATAAAAGGCTGGGTCGGAAACAACCCAGCCTATATGAGACAGCCTGCCATGCCAGCCCGCTATCCATCAAGCCGACCGCTTGTTACGCCACCACGCTCGTGACCTCGAGCACCTTCATCGTGTTACGGAAGTTGGCATCGGGGATGAGGCACGGATGCTTGTACTGCTCCGAACTCCCTCCGCTCTTGATTTGCCGCTTCCGATCCCAATCCTGCCAGGTTCCTCGTTCGAGGAACTGGAGACGAATCGGCCCTAGACGACCGCTTCCTCGCTTTTCACGATACTCGTGATTCTGTTTGCCGAGTTCATTCTCGACACGAGCTGCGAACTGAGCCGCCACGTCTGAAGAGGGGAAATCGGACTCCTCGACGAACAGGCCGTAGAACGGATTCGGGTCACCTGGATCGAAGCATGGGGCAAGCGTGAACGCGTTGAGAGGCAGTTCCATGTGATCGACCACCTTGTTCACCGCGGTGACGATTTGAAACTCCGAAATCTTCTCGCCCGTCAGATTCGAGAAATTCGCTCCCTTGTTGAGGAACGTCAAGAGGGGCGTTCGGCCGTTAAAGCCGACGCAGCGAACCACGTCGTAAATGTTGTAACGATAGAAACCACTCGACGTCGTGAGCAGGATGAAGTAGTCCTGACCCTCCTCAAGTTCATGAGCTTCGAGAATCGTCGGATTCGGCGAATTCATCTCACCGGCTGGAACGAACTCAAAGAAGCTCGACGTAATCTCAAGCACACCGGCCGGCGTCCCGTCGTTGACAGGAATCGTCATGCGACCTTCGCTGGCGATCAAGCCGATATCACGAAGAGATGAGTCGCCGTAATGCTCGGGATAGTGACGCATGTACGCGCCGACGCTTCCCCCCATCCAGCTTGCGATCATGTTGAAGTGGGGCCAAACGTCCTTCGGACGAAGCGAGCCGGTCGCTTCGATGATCGCTTCAAGCTCGCGAGCCCGCGTGGGATTGGGTTGCAGATAGCGGCTTTCCGTCGTGTAGATCGATTCGGGAACGACGTATTCACTGTTGAGCGTTCCATCGTGAATATCTCGAATGAGATCTTCCCGCCGCTCGTCGCCGAACCTCGCCATATTGACGACAGTGCTCGGATTGGCGGTCATGATGATGCCGACGTCACGCACCAAGCCGAGTCGCCATGCGAGGTAGTATTTGGTCTGTGTCTCTTTGATCTTCGCGCTGTCGGGGGGGAGACAGTAGGTCTTACGCACGATGTAACGCTGCATTTGCGCGGTAAGACCGCTGATCGAGCCGCACGGAATCCCCGCGCTCGTGCGGAATTCGTCCCAATCGCTGGTGAGCTGAATCATCGTCTTGAACCAGAGAGGACGATGATCCTCGAACATGTTCACGCCCCAGATCATCCACCCGCGGCGATAGTCGTCGAGGTATCGCTCGGTCACGGGGATGAACTTGCGAGCGGCGGTGGTCCCGCTCGACATGGCGAACATGAGAACTTTTTGCCGGTGAAACAGAGCTTCAAAATCGCCGTTCTTCACCCGTTCGATGTAGGGCTGGAAGTATTCGTAATTAGTGATCGGAATGTTTCGGCGGAAGTCGTCGACCGTCTTGATCTCACGGAAGTGGTGATCGCGACCGAAGGAGGTCTCTTGCTCGCGGCGGATCTGATCAAACAGTCGCGCGTGCTGGACCTCTCGAGGCTTCTTGCAAAGATCGTAGTAGTGGGCTCGCATGCGACGAGCTTTGAATTGCGCCGCTTTGGCGAGGATCTTGCGGACCGGCCAGAACATGGGGAATCCCATTCCCAAGGTCGTGTTCTTGAACGGTCCCGAAGCGACATTGACCGGTGCCGCCGGGGCCGGCTTCTCTTCATGAGGAGCCGGTGAATCTTGCGCGATGCCCGAAGTTTCGGCGGTCAAAGTTCGCCCCCTTCTCTGGTTTACCGATCCTTTATAGCGGACGAAGCGGCACCATTAACAGAACCCGTACAGATTAAATCTCTTGCTGATTTGAGAGGAGGTCGAGCCGATGAAGATGCTTCGCAGAGACTAGCGCACATCTGATCAGATGTAATAATACACCATGGCAGACGACTCTAATACCTTGCCATTCCGCTTGGTTCCCGCCGGGCGCGGATGTCGATCGGGTCATTTGCCGGTATACTGTACCGATCGCGTGCATGGAGCAGGTTGCTCGAGGCGACCACACAATCGGAGTGAGAGAAATAGCACTAGATCGCCGCACGCGAGGCGTCGTTTTCTAAGATAGAGCCAACGACGAACCTTTTCCGCCTCTCGGCCGTCTAGGATGGATTGCCACGCAGGAACCTCGCACCCACTAACCCGGAGCGAGTGGCGCGGGCTGGTTTTCTTATTTCACTCTCTTTTGCAAGGCGTGTCTCATGGCGCAATCATCTTCTTCCTCCACCGGACCCATGTTGGGTGCTGACATTCTTGTCGAAGCCTTGATCCGGGAAGGGGCGGATGTAATTTTCGCCTATCCGGGTGGTTGCAGCATGCCCATCCACCAGTCGCTGACACGCTACAAGGATCGCATTCGAACCGTCCTTCCCCGACAGGAACAGGGAGGTGGTTTCGCCGCCGAAGGTTATGCGCGTGTGACGGGTAGGGCAGGTGTCTGCTTGGCGACCAGCGGCCCCGGCGCGACGAACTTCACGACCTGTCTTGCCGATGCGAAGATGGACAGCCTTCCCATGGTCGCCATCACCGGACAGGTTCCTTCAGGCGTCATCGGTACGGATGCATTCCAAGAGACCCCGATGGTGGGAATCGCCCAGCCGATTACCAAGCATCACTACCTTGTTCAGCGCACCGAAGACATTGCCCGTATCGTGAAGGAAGCCTTTTACGTCGCTCAGAGTGGACGTCCGGGGCCGGTACTCATCGACGTTCCTAAAGACATGCAGAACCGGGAGGTCGTTCCCGATTGGAACGCACCGATGAATCTGCCAGGTTATCGCCCCGATCGCAAGATCAGCGAGGCGGAACTTGACCGCGCGATGGAGATGATCCGCTCGGCTCGCAAGCCGGTCATCTACTGCGGTGGCGGAATCACTTCGAGCGGAGCTTGGAATGAACTTCGCGAATTTGCCGAGAAAACCCGAATTCCTGTGACCACCACGCTTCAGGGGATCGGAAACTTCCCGGCCGAGCACTACCTTTCGCTCCACATGCTCGGTATGCACGGCACGGTCTATTCGAACTATGCGGTCAATGATGCCGATTTGCTTCTCGCTTTCGGCGTTCGCTTCGATGACCGCGTGACTGGGAAGCTCGAAGCCTTCTGTCAGCATGGCAAGATCATCCACATCGACATTGATCCCTCCGAGCTGAATAAGAACAAACCCGCGCAACTCCCGGTGGAAAGTGACATTCGCTACGCGCTAGGGCAGCTCAACAAGCGTCTATCAGAGAAGCCCCTCAACTCAGACTATACCGGCTGGCTTCGCCAGATCGATCAGTGGCGCGAAGAAGATCCGCTTCGCTTCGATCCGATTCCCGGCAAGATCATCCCCCAACAGGCCATTCAAGTTCTGTGGGAAAAGGTGAAGAAGCGCGGCTGGCTCGATCGCACGATCGTCACCACCGGCGTTGGCCAGCACCAAATGTGGGCGGCTCAATTCTGGAAGTTCAACGATCCACGCCTCTGGGTCACCTCGGGTGGACTCGGCTCGATGGGCTTCGGCCTTCCCTCGGCGATGGGAGCTCAGCTCGCTTATCCCGATCGACTTGTCATTGACGTCGATGGCGACGGTAGCTTCATCATGAACATTCAGGAACTCGCCACCCTGAAGGCGGAAAACATTCCCGTCAAGGTCCTGTTGCTCAACAACCAGCACCTCGGCATGGTGATGCAGTGGGAAGACCGATTCTATGCCAGCAATCGGGCTCACACATACCTGGGACTCGGCGACGATCAGCCTCCGTACCCCGACTTTGTCACCATCTGCAAGGGATTCGGCATCGAGTCACGAAATGTCTCTGCGGATAAGGACTTGGACGCCGCTCTCGAGGAGATGATTACTTCAAAGGGGCCGTACGTCCTGAACGTGCAGGTGCCGCACCAGGAGCACGTTCTCCCGATGATTCCGTCCAACATGACGGTCAAGGACATGATCAAGTCGTAACGTCATCGGCCACTGAACTGCCGGACGGCCGGCGGGAAGCGACATAGACTTCAATTGACCGATCAGAAGCAATCGTTTCTGATCGGTCTTTCCATTTCTGGTTCAGATCATGGACATGGCATGCATTGGTTAGAAGCGATCGCTCTGGGAACACTTCAAGGGCTGACCGAATTCCTTCCTGTTTCAAGCAGCGGACACCTATCGATCTTCGAGTATTTCCTCGGCCTGCAAGAGACGCCGCGATTTTTTGACGTCATGCTGCACGTCGGCACGCTTCTGGCCGTCCTTTTCTTTTACCGCAAAGTTCCGGGCGAATTCCTGAAACAAGAACAAGAGCCGTCACCCGAAACGAAACCAACCTTCGTGCGCATGTTCACGATCGCTTGCTTCGTAGTCCTCGCGACGATCCCCGCCGTCGGGGCGGCTCTCATCTTTCGACCGACAGAGCTAAATCCAGGCGAATCTCTTTCGACTGTAGACCGATCATGGACACAAATGATCGGCGACCTTCGCGAGTATTCGTCCCATCAGCCCGGCTATGTTCTCACCTTTATGACGATCACTGGATTCGTTCTCTTGGCGGGTTCAAAGACGCGTGGCGGTCGAACCGATGCCTATTCGATGAAATGGTGGCATGCGCTTGGAATCGGGCTCGCCCAGATGATGTCGGCACTTTTTCCAGGACTCAGCCGAAGCGGCATGACGGTCTCGACCGGTCTTCTCCTCGGACTCAAGGGAGAATGGGCAGTGCATTTCAGTCTGCTCATGTCACTCCCCGCCGTGCTTGGCGCGACGATTCTCAAGGCGAAAGATGCCGACCCTGCCTGGATCTCAGCCAATCTCGCTCCGACAATCCTAGGCACACTAACGAGCGCCGTCGTCGGTTGGTTCTGTATCACACTCCTCATGCGCGCCGTTCAGCGTGGCCGGTGGTGGTGGTTCTCGATCTATGTCTGGGGATTCGTGGGAGTGTCGGCACTCCTGCTGTTCGCACGACCGGACCTGGCGACAGGATAATATTTCTTCGATCTCTCACCTTCCAGACGATTCGTTGAACTTCGCAGTCGCAAATGCGAAGATGGAGTTGCACATCTGTGACATTAAATCGCTGGTGACTTCCATTCCAATTCTGGAGTGACGCATCGTTATGATGGCCGAGCATCTCGAAAGAATCCTTGAAGCGCGCGGGTTTGGCAGTAGCTCGAAACCGATCTCGCTACTCGGTGAACCGGGAGTGAAAATCATCAGCGTTTTGGCCGATGAGAAGTTGATTCCTCCCGGCGTTAGCAAGTTCGGTGGCACCCCTCACGTGCCGCTCGATTTCAAATGGCCCATCACACCAACGGGCGCGCCACTCAGTTTTATGGCTCAGATCAACTTTGCGGAGTTCGGTCCCTTTCAGTGGATGGGGTGGAAGGTCCCGGTGCCGGAATCGGGAGTGGTGTCGTTCTTCTTGGATTTGAAGACCACCACCAATCCCTCGTTCAAGGTTTTTCATTTTGCCGATTCGAAAAGTCTCGTGCGATGGGAAGACCCGTTCGCCGTCGATTCACCGGCAAATCGACTTGCCGCGACAGGAGCGGAACGAATCGACCAGAAGGCAAAGTCGTTTCCTCCGCGCAGTCTCGCTTTTCGTCAATTCCTCTCTTTGCCGATGTCGAGCGAGTCCCCCCTTCACGAACTGAACTTGAGCCGGAGTGCTTCATCCGAATACGACGCGTTCGCAGCAAACCATAATCAACAAGAAGGGACTCACCAGATGCTCGGCTGGCCCTGGGGCAATAAGCGTGCGCCTGCCGGGAGTGTTTTGCTTTTACAACTGGGGAATGATCGATCGCTTGGATGGACCTGGAATGAAGGTCTACCTCAATTCTTCATCGCTGAGGCAGATCTTGCCGAGAGTCGATTCGAACGGGTGACATTCAGGTGGGCTCATTGATTGAGTTTTAAGGCTAATTCCTCGCCGCCATACTGCCGCACAAGCCGAGCGCAATCCCGTTTGACCTTCGGATCGGTCCGCGCATTGTGAAGCTCCAGAAGTGCTTCAGCGACTTTTCTCTGACTTTTCTCAGGGACGCCGAATCCGAGTCCCCAAAGCGCCCGCCCTTCCTGATCGGACAACGCTTTGATCAATGTGTCGAGCACCGCATCGCTTTTGTCTTCTAGAGTCGACAATCCAAAGTAGATCGTGTCATACCTGAGTTTGCGATCATCCGACATTTCAATCAATTTCGTCGCAACGGCATCGTTTACCTTGGCTCCCCAAAGCCCGCGCAATGCTTCTTTCTGTGTGTGTTCGTTGAGTGAATTGAGGAGTTCAAGAACGATCTCCGCCGACTTGCCGTCGATCTTCTTGTCTCCGAAGAGAAATAGCAGATGGCTTAGTTTTTCATCGACTTCAAGGGATCGCTTATTCCATGCCGCTTGAACCAGCGCCAGGTCTTCTGGATGCCGGTCCGAGTTGTAGAGCGCGTAGAGTGCGCCGATCAATTCTTCCCCGTCAGCCTTTTCGATGATCGGAAGGAGGAGAGGTCGAAGCGATGCCTTGTCGTATTTGACGTCACCAATGCTGGCAACCGCGATGAGGGCGGCAACTCTCTGATCACGATCGGATCCTTTCAATGAAGAACGAATCTGATCCAGCGCCGTCGACCTCTTCTTTTCGGAGTCGGAACCGATCGAGCGCATCGCCTCGATCAGGGGTTGAGCACGCTCTCGGGCGGTTGCACGTTGCCGGACGTCGGGGACGGCTTGCCGATTGCTTCGCTCGGTTTGATCGATGATCGGCCCAAGTTCCTTCATTGCACCAAGTGTGGTTTCGCGCAGGTCTTTGTAAGTCTGGTCGCTCAACTTCATGTTTGGTTCGAGCTCTTTCCGCCACGCGGCGGACGCCTCTTTCAATTCCTTGAGGGCGGCGAAGACTCGCTTCTCGGCCGCCGACGGCGGAGTCTTGGACGACGGAGCGGGATCATCAAAAGCAATGAGATGGCTCGAAGCGTGAAAAGCCGACACCGCCAAGACCACCACTGCCGCGCGGCGAATGGACAAAAGAGACATGACGTCCCTCCTTAAAGTCGGCTCATTCAGGGAGCTTATCCGTCAAAATCCAAATCCGCAACACGGAAAAGCTCGCATTCGATCGACGGAACAGCCCAGTCAGTATGGACTTCCCACGTTTTTTGATTGGGCGTATATAGGCGTGTTCCATTGTCGGCCGTCCCAACGGTCCCCTGGGGCGTGCTCGGATGGGTAGTCGGCAGTGGGGTGGCAACGAACAGCAAGGATGACACCGTAATGGACAAGTCGAAGCGTTCCTCAACCTGGGGCTGGGTGGAGCTTTCCATCCTGGGAGGCATCGTTCTCTGCGTCATCACGCTGGCGTATCGAATGGGCTCCTCTCCGGCGGAGATTACCATTCTCGACCGGCCGAGAAATGAAGCGACTTCCCCTGACTTCCTCGTTCGTTATCTGGAAGCAACTCACACTGATTACCACGTCGAGAACGGATTCCTTGTCTTGCCGGTCAGCGGTGCGACGCGTGAAAAGCTGCGGGGACTTCTCTCCGGACTTGGAACCTACATCGATCTTTTGCATGACGATCGGCACAATCTGGTGGCAAAGCAATCGACCAGCTCCACGGGGGAGCCCACAGCACCCGTGATGGTCGAACGCCGAACCGCGGAGCCGACACCCGACGGCCGGCTCAGCATCGTGACGCACTCTGTCTCTTGGAGTTCAGATACCTGGCAGGAATTCGATCAACTCCTCGCCTCGCTCGAGTCGCAGTATTGCGAAGTGGCGGAGGCATTGGAAAAGATCGATCACGGTGTCATCGTTCCGCGTCGATTCACGCCAGCCGAACCAGCCTTCACCGGTCGACCGCTTGAGCGGGCCATCACATCAAAAAAGACCCAGCAAACGGAATCAGACGGCGATGATGTGATTGAGTTGATCGAAGTGGCTGCTCCGAAAAAGACCGAACCAATCGCTCCATCAGGAACGCGAACGCTCGGGAATTAGGCCATACCAGTTACACGGACATCCACTCGGGGCCCTTAAGCCGAAGATTCCCGTTGAAAAGATCGCAAGCTGTCTTGTCTGGCCTGGGTGGTTCCGCCCAGCATCCGGGAAATGCAAAACTCCGCATGCCGTAATGAACAACGCCTCCCGAAGGAGGCGTTAGACTTTCTCGACAAGCATGGAAGCGAGTGAAGCCGCTCTCCGCTTGGACTACTTGACAGTCCAGGTGTCGGCGGACATGTACAGCTTGTTCAAATCGCCTGCACCGTAGCGAGCGATGGTGTCGTTCACCTGGCCGATGACCTGCTCTTCGTAAGCCGGTTCTTCGATGTCACGAAGAACGCCCATTGGTTCGGGCAGACCCGGCTGTGACATGCGGCTCAAAATGTGAGCGAGCACGGTATCCGGGCACTTCTCATCGTGGAAGAGAAGATCATCTTCCTTCACTTCCGACAAGTTGACGACTTCGGGCTCGTGGCCACGAAGCCGAATTCCCTTGTCTCGCTTCGCGCCAAAGATGAGAGGCTTGCCATGCTCGAGATGAACTGTCGTCTCATCACGGACACCCTTATCGACGGAATAGTCAAAGGCACCCTTGTTGAACACGACGCAGTCTTGATAGACCTCGACGAATGAGACCCCCTTGTGCATGGCCGCTCGCTTGAGGACTTGTTGCATGTGATCAACATTCCGGTCGGCCGTTCGAGCAACAAACGTCGCCTCAGCCGCCACCGCCAGGGTCAACGGTGAGATCGGTCGGTCAAGCGAACCATACGGCGTTGACTTCGTCTTGTGTCCCACGCGAGACGTCGGCGAGTACTGCCCCTTGGTCAAGCCATAGATCCGGTTATTGAAGAGAATGATGTTCAAGTTCACGTTTCGGCGGATGGCGTGCATCAGGTGATTGCCACCGATGGACAACCCGTCGCCGTCGCCGGTGATGACCCATACGGAAAGATCAGGATTCGCGAGCTTGAGGCCCGTCGCGATGGCTGGCGCACGGCCGTGAATCGTGTGAAATCCGTACGTCGACAAGTAGTAGGGAAATCGGCTCGAGCATCCGATACCAGAGACGAAAACGATCTTCTCCTTCGAAATGCCGATCTCGGGAAGAACCTTTTTCATCTGGGCCAAGATGGAGTAGTCGCCGCAGCCGGGGCACCATCGAACGTCGAGATCGTTGGCGAAATCCTTGGCGGTGAGAACATTCAAAGAGCCGTTGGTACTCATGTCTTCCGTCCTATGGTCGACCAGCATTCATCATTTCGCGCCGGTCAAAGTTCAGTTCTTCAGTGTCGCTCTGAAGGTCAATTGTCTCAAACTCGCACTATCTCGTTCGTGGATTCGACTCGTCTATTCCTTCGCCAGTTTCTCGATCTCGGCCACGAGTTCCGTGACGAGGAACGGCATTCCCTGAACCTTGTTGTACTTCTTGGCATCGACGAGGTACTTGCCTCGAAGGAGAAGCCAAAGCTGACCAAGGTTCAGTTCAGGAACAAGGACCTTTTTGAATCGCTTGAGGACGTCACCCAAGTTCTTGGGGAACGGGTTCAGATAACGAAGGTGCGCGTGAGCGACCGAAAGTCCTTTCGCTCTCGCTTCCGCGCACGCGGTGCTGACGGCTCCGTACGTTCCACCCCAACTGACGAGAAGGATGTCACCCGACTGCGGCCCCTCGACGACTTGCTCGGGAATCGAATTCGCGATGCCGTCGACTTTGGCTTGGCGGGTCTGCACCATTCGCTCGTGATTGACCGGGTCATAGCTGACGTTGCCGGTGACGTTTTCCTTTTCGAGCCCACCGATCCGATGCTCGAAACCTGCCGTTCCAGGAATCGCCCAGGGTCGAGCAAGTTTATCGTTACGCCGGTACGGCATGAATCCATCGCCGCCGGTTCCGTCGGACGCAGCATCCTTTGGATGATTGACGGCGATCTTGGGCAAAGTGTTGAAATCAGGAACCCGCCACGGCTCCGCACCATTTGCGATGTATGCGTCGGACAGGAAGATGACCGGCGTCATGTATTCGATCGCGATGCGAAGCGACTCTTGGATCATCGTGAAGCAGTCACTCGGGTATGCAGCCGCCACGATGGGAACCGGACTTTCGCCGTTACGACCGAACATGACTTGCAAGAGATCCGCTTGCTCCGTCTTCGTCGGAAGGCCAGTGCTGGGTCCACCTCGCTGCACGTTGATGATGAGAAGCGGAAGCTCGGTCATCACCGCGAGTCCGATCGCTTCGGACTTGAGGGCGATACCAGGTCCGCTGGTTCCGGTCACAGCGACCGCCCCGCCGAACGCCGCGCCGACCGCTGCGCCAACGGCTGCAATTTCATCTTCCGCCTGGAAGGTGCGAACACCAAAATTCTTGAGCTTGGCAAGCTCGTGAAGAATATCGCTCGCCGGCGTAATCGGGTAAGACGCATAGAAGACGTCCTTACCCGCGAGCTTGGCCGCCGTCACCAAACCATAAGCAACCGCCTGATTCCCCATGATTTGCCGATAGACGCCCGGCGTGATATCGGTCGCGGGCTTGATGCGATACCGGCTTTGAAGGAGTTCTGCCGTTTCGCCGTAGTAGTATCCCGACTTTAATGCTCGCTTGTTGGCCTCGGCCACGTCCGCGATCTTGGCGAATTTGTCGTCGATCCACTGAATCGTCGGGTCAAGCGAACGATCATAGAGCCAGTAAAGAATCCCGAGCGCGAAGAAGTTTCGGCAGCGGTCCGCCGCACGCGTCGAAAGACCACTTTGTCCGACGGCATCACGATTCAGCGTGGTCATCGGAACTTTGACGAGCTTGTATTCGTTCAAGCTGTCGTTGTCGAGCGGGCTGACTTCGTAATTCGCCTTACGAAGATCGTTCTTTCCGAACGAGTCGCTATTGACGATCAGAATTCCACCCTTGCGGAGGCTGCGGAGATTCTGCCGAAGGGCGGCCGGGTTCATGGCCACCAAGGCATCGAGATCATCACCCGGCGTCTTGATGTCATGGCTTGAAAAGTGAATCTGGAATCCGCTCACTCCCGCAGGTGTTCCCGCCGGTGCACGAATTTCAGCCGGGAAGTCTGGGAATGTGGAAACGTCGTTTCCAAAGATCGCCGACGTGTTGGTGAACTGCCCACCGACCAACTGCATACCGTCGCCGGAATCCCCCGCGAATCGAACGATGACAGAGTCCCGTTCTTCGAAAATGGAGGGCTTGGAATCGGGTGACGCCTGAGGGGTCGTCGCGGACATGTCAAAATGCTCCTGAATCGCTTTTCCTCTGCGTGAGCGGGGAAGGCGATTTCATCATCACTCGCTTGTTTGATGAACGGGGAATCGAAGTTGTGAATCCATCACTGCTTGACGAACCAGCCACGGCAGAGAGAAATGACTCCCCCTCCTCCGAAAACGGTCCCCATCTTAGTTTTGTCTAGGGGACCAGACGACAATGTCCGCAGATTTTCCCCATCTCTCCGGGGCCAACTCCGGTCAATCCCGCTCAATGACCGATCGGGCATACCCGACTCACACCCGGCGAGAGCCCGAGTCCGCCCGAAAACAGGGCATTGTCGAACAGCCAACGGCATGCGAAGATACTCGATAGCGGGACCTTCAGAGCATGTCAATCCGACCGGGGAACGATCTGCGATTACCCAAATCGCCCCTTTTCCCGATTTGATTCTTTGAGAAAAGACATCTCTCAACCCGTCTTCCATCGGGCCGACAAGATTAAAGAATGATTAACTCCTTCGCCTCCTTTTAAGCGAGTCCATCATGTCTCAGCGACAGGACATCATCGTCACTGTTCAACAACACATCCAAGAACAGCAACATCTGCACGCTCCCAAGGCAACGGGCGAGTTCTCTTGGCTCCTTTCGGGGATTACGCTCGCGACGAAGATGATTCAGGCCAAGGTTCGAAGCGCAGGTCTGAACGATATCGTCGGTTCTGCGGGAGCCACGAACGTTCAGGGGGAAACGCAACAAAAGCTAGATATCTACGCCAACAAGGTGTTGCTGCACTGCCTGGGCGTACGTGACTCGGTTGGCATTTTGGCGTCCGAGGAAAATGAAGATCCGGTCCTCCTCAAACGATCTCCTGGAGTGGGCAAATATGCGGTCGTTTTCGACCCTCTCGACGGATCCAGCAACATTGATGTCAATGTCAGCGTCGGGACGATCTTTTCCGTCCTACGCCGGCATGATCCGGACATAGACAGCGGCCATGAAGAAGTACTGCAGCCAGGCCATGAACAGGTTGCGGCGGGTTACGTTTTGTACGGTGCGTCGACCGTCCTCGTTTACACCGCAGGTAATGGAGTGCACCTGTTTACACTCGATCCCTCCATCGGTGCATTCATCTTGAGTCAGGAGAACCTGCGCATGCCCGATCAGGGAATCTATTACTCGGTCAACGAAGCGTATCGGGATGCATTTCCGGAGGAATACTTGCGTTACTTGCAACTTTTGAGGCAGGGAAAGATTGGACACGGCAAGAAGTACGCTTCTCGATATGTCGGTTCCCTAGTAGCCGATTTTCACCGAACGTTGCTGAAGGGTGGCGTCTTTCTTTATCCCCCCACCGCGTCGCATGCTCAAGGGAAACTCCGGCTCCTTTACGAGGCTAATCCGATCGCATTCATCGCGGAACAAGCGGGAGGAATGGCAACAAATGGAAAAGAACGGATTCTTGATATCGTGCCGAAGTCGGTCCACCAACGGACCCCGCTCGTCGTCGGAGGAAGGACGGAAATGACGGAATTTGAGCGAGTTAGTGGTGAAGTCCGCAAGAATCCCACGCAGTGTGCCACCGCGCTGGCAGATTAGAACGGGGTGCGAGGCCGTGGGAGCCGCGCCTCTCGGGAGCAAGCCTCGTCCAAGCCCATTTCTCAAATTGCACGATTTTGGGAGGACCTCCAACTCCAATCGACTCGTGGTCGTAAAACCAAATGCGTCATCGGACGATCATTACGATCTTCACTGGATAGCCGGCCGTACGGATCACGAAGATCTATACCCTGTTTTCTGCCGAATCCAGTCATCGATCGATGTCTCTTTGTTCGGCGAAACCAGCTTCGCGAAAAAGTTGGCAAAATGATTCCCACTTCGTCATGCTTGTACAGAAATCCAAAGGATAGACTGAAGTGTTTGCGGGACGCTTTTTTCAAGGTCATCGGCCACACTGAAGTAGTGGCCATTCAAGACTTCTCGACGAGAGAACTTGGACTCGGGCTTGCGTGAGCACGTCTTGGAGAAGCCATTTCGGGCTTAGTTCCGAGAATACCAGTCTTCAGCAGCGGGTGAAGGCCGTATCAATGAGCGATCGGTATGGCGCCTTAGCCTCGTGAAGAAAAAAGGATCTGATCCCAGCGACTGGGGAGAGGAGTTCGTCGGTGCGTTTCTTAGCGGCAATTATCGCGATATTCGTCCTTATGGGTGGTATCGCTTACGGCCTGCTTATGATCACGAGCGGCCAGGAACGCGAGGTTGTGGCGAAGAAACCGGTCGTCGCAGCGCCGGAACAAGGCCCCCTAAGTGGCGCGATCGCGGACGACGTTTACGAAACAAAGGTGATGCGGCCGCTCGTTTTCGATGAGACCCTCGTCGCTCCCTACAACTTCGGCGATAAGAAACTGAACCTGACGCAGGCCGTGATGAAGGTCGGACTGGACGTCGTCAATCCTGCGACGGAGGAAGACTTCGTTACGTTGCACAAAACCGTCAAAGGAGCGGTCGAAGCAGGGCGAAAGGTTCCTGGTGCAGAGTACTCGGTCCTTCCTTCCGCATCGATGGCTTACTGGAAAGCTCGTGAGTTCGACAGCGGCGTCATCGCGGCACTCGACTTGGCGGTGATCTTCGGACGCAATGATAAGAAGGTCGGATTAGCCGACATCGTCGAACAAATCTTCAACAAACTCGAGAAGACGGACTACGCGCGAACGTATCTCGCGGCAGCGCTTGAATTGCTCGGCAAGAAAGTCGAGCTATTCCCGGAAGAGATCGGCCGAAGGAACATTTGGCTGAACCAGTACAAGACTCGCATGCGTGATGTGAACCCGCCGATCGATTATTTCACTTGGAATGAGGAACTCGAGCGGGTCTACGACTTCGAAACATTTTTGCAGGAAGAGATTCCTCGCCGCCAATGGTTCATGGCCGCCCAGATCGCAAAGGTTTTGGCGAAGCCTGAAAACGACGAACTTCGCAAAAATTACGACGGGGTCATCAACACTTTCGATTACATCTATCGCCGGCGCCATGTTTTCACCGTCGACGATCTGGTAAATGCCAAGGCGTTTTCAGATGACCAGATCCTGGAGATGTTTCAAAAGCGGCCGGGTTGGACGTATCGTTTGGTCTTCTTGACCTCCGCTCTGCGGCGCGAGCAGCTTTACTTCAACGAGATGCTGCCGCTCGGACTCGCCCCCGGCCTCGATCCCATGACCGAACTGTCCCAGCGAAGCAAGATCGGTTATGTCTCTTTCATTCCCACAAACGATCGTGCCGGATTGGAGCAAGTGCAGGCCTTTGCGCTCGACGCCTTGATTGCGGAACCGACCGGATACGAAGCTGATAAGACCCTTCTCTCCCGTGTCTTCAAAGAGCGTTTGTTCCATCCCTACTTTGCGACGAAACAAGAAGTATCGGACGAGGCGAAAGTCATCCTTCCCAAGCCTTGGGAACCAAGTGACAAGGATAAGATCTGCCCGGTATTTCGTGTCGAGCCCGCGCCGCAGTTCTACCTTCGGACTGCTCGGGTGTACGACTTCATGTTCCGCGTTTCCGTCGCTCTACTCGGACAGCAAAGCATCACGAAGGTACATCGCATCCTTCCGGATGGTTCGGAGTCGCCGGACTACTTGTTCGATGAAATCAACAAGATGAAGCGTCTCTTTTACGGCCTGTACATGGTCAGTTGCGAAGACTTGGGTCTGCGCCCGGCACTGGAAGCTTCCGATGTCTTCGAGCGAGACGTTGCCTATCGCGAGGCGCTCGACTGGCTGAAGAACATCACCGACGATAAGGATTTCGCTCGCGATGCCCGATACATCAGCCCAGGATTCTATGGACACTTCGCGGATCAGAACCGGCAGATTCAGCTCATCATGACTTGGGCGAACCTGGGTTTCCGGTTGATGAAGTTCGACAGTTCCTTCGCTCGCGCCCCGCAAATTCGTGAAGGGGGTGAGGGATCTGTCTGGAACGTCGTTCCCGATTCCGAATTGGGCCACGGCCGCTACGTGATGCCTGTTTCCCAGTTCAAGATGCTCGACCTAGTCGCTCGTGCCGGAATTCCGCCCAAACAATTCCGCGAAATCTGCGACAAGGCGAATCAGGACCCGGATAAAATCCAAGAAGAGTTGCGCGCGTTGACGCTGAACCGAACAGCGCGGGTGACACCAGGCGTTGGTGAAGGTGGTATTGCTCCGCCAACCGGCCCTCCGGGCGCTCCGCCGGCCACGGCCAAGCCTGCTGCCGTTCCGCCTCCAGGAAAAGAGGCGCCGAAGACCCCGTAGATGAGTGCATGATTGATGAATGGATTCTCTGAGGTGACGCGTCGATGGTTCGCCGCCCGCTTCGGAGAACCAACCGATGCACAAAAGCTCGGCTGGCCATCTATCATGGCCGGTCGGCCGACCTTAATCGCCGCTCCCACCGGTTCCGGAAAAACATTAGCCGCATTCCTCGCGGGCATTGATCGACTCATCCAGCAAGGTCTCGCTGGCCAATTTCCTGAGACCGTCCAGACTCTCTACATCTCTCCGCTGAAAGCACTCAGTAACGACATCCGCCGAAATCTGGAAACTCCGCTGGATGAATTGACGCAGACAGCACTCGAGATGGGCTTCATGTTTCCTCCCATCCGAACCGCCGTTCGCACCGGAGACACGCCCGCTGCCGAGAGGCAAAAGATGCTTCGCCGGCCCCCACACATACTCGTGACGACGCCGGAGTCGCTGTATCTGCTCCTCACATCGATGAAGGCGCGAAACATCCTGGCGGATGTGAAGACGGTTATCATTGACGAAATTCACGCCCTGGCTCGCGACAAACGGGGTTCCCATCTTGCACTCAGTCTCGAGCGACTCGACCACTTGACGAAAACGCCCCCCGTCCGAATCGGGCTCTCCGCCACGCAACGTCCGCTCGACTTGATCGCCCGATTTCTCGTTGGGGAACGCGGCCTGACACCCGACGAAAAGCCGGAGTGCGATATTGTTGACGTCGGGCATGTTCGTCAGCTTGACCTCGCGGTCGAGGTTCCGCAAACGGAACTCGGTGCCGTTTGCAGCAACGAACAATGGGCACAAGTTTACGAACGACTTTGCGAACTCATTGAGTCACACCGGTCGACGATCGTCTTCGTGAATACGAGAAAGCTCGCCGAGCGAATCAGCTATCATCTTTCCGATCGCTTGGGGAAGGATCATGTCACCAGCCATCACGGCAGCCTTTCGAAAGATCTGCGTCTCGATGCCGAGCAGCGACTAAAGTCGGGTGAATTAAAGGTTCTCGTCGCAACAGCATCGCTCGAACTTGGAATCGATGTCGGATATATCGATCTCGTCTGCCAGATTGGATCTCCACGCTCCATTGCGACCTTCCTGCAACGAGTCGGGCGATCGGGGCACTCCCTGGGAGCCATCCCCAAAGGTCGTCTATTCGCGCTCACACGAGATGAACTCATCGAGTCCTTGGCACTTGTTCGATCGATTAAGAGAGGCGTCCTCGACAAAATAGAAATCCCTCAAGGTCCGCTCGATATTCTTTCGCAGCAAATCTCCGCCGCCGTCGGATGCGAGGAATGGGACGAACGAGAGCTGTACGAGACATTCAAGCGTGCTTGGCCTTACCGAAACCTGTCTCGTGAGGATTTTGAATCGATCGTATCGATGCTGAGCGAACCGATTAGCCGGGGGACGGATCGAGGTGCCCGGCTTCATCGCGATCGCATCAATGGAAAAATCAGAGCCGCACGCGGGACAAGACTGATCGCCGCAAGCTGTGGCGGAGCTATCCCAGATAATGCGGACTATCGGGTCGTGACGGCGGAAGAAGGAGTCTTCGTCGGTACGATCAACGAAGATTTCGCCATCGAGAGCAACGCGGGAGACATCTTTCTTCTCGGCAATACCTCATGGCGCGTGATTCAGGTGAAAACAACCGAGGTCGTCGTCGCGGATGCACAAGGTGCTCCCCCGTCGATTCCCTTCTGGATCGGCGAGGCGCCCGGGCGAACGATCGAGCTTTCTCATGAAGTGGCGGAACTTCGTCGAGAGTTGGCGGACCGTGTCGACATCGATCGCCCGAATCAGATGACCGATGCCATTCATTGGTTGCGTGACGAGACCGGCACCGATCACTCGATTGCCGAATTCGCCGTCGATTACATTGCGAACCAAAAGGCCGCGCTGGGATTGGTGCCGACTGATACTCATATCGTGTTTGAACGATTCTTTGACGAGATGGGAGGCATGCAGCTCGTTATCCACGCTCCGTTTGGCGCACGACTCAATCGAGGTTGGGGCCTTGCCATGCGAAAGCGGTTCTGCCGCTCTTTCGACTTCGAGCTACAAGCGAGCGCAGACGACGATGGAATCGTCCTTTCTCTCGGGCCGCAACATAGCTTTCCGATTGATCAGCTCTTCGGCATGTTGAACCCTCGAAACGCTCAGCACATTCTCGAACAAGCTTTGCTCGACTCTCCTCTTTTCAAGGTGCGCTGGCGTTGGAACGCGACTCGCGCGCTCCTTGTTCCTCGACAAAAGGCAGGAAAGCGTGTTCCACCCCCTCTCCTTCGTTTTCGGTCTGATGACATGCTGACGTCCGTTTTTCCCGCTTCCACCGCTTGCCTGGAAAACCGTCCAGAGGACATTGAGCTGCCGGATCATCCGATCGTTCAGCAAACGATGAAAGACTGCCTGTTCGAAGCGACCGATTGCGACCGCTTCGTGGATCTCCTCGGCAAGTATGGACGCGGCGAAATCACGTTCGTCGCAAGAGATACGCGCGAGCCATCCCCCTTCTGCCATCAACGGCTCAACGCACAGCCTTACGCGTTTCTCGATGATGCACCGCTTGAAGAGCGTCGCGCTCGCGCCGTTTCCACTCGGCGCACCTTGTCGATCGATGCGGTGCGTGACCTTTGCGCACTCGATGTCGAGGCGATCGAGCGGGTCACACGAGAAGCTTGGCCCAGCCCCAGATCCCCCGATGAGTTACACGAATCATTGATGGAACTTCATGTATTGCCCGTGGCGGAGGTCGAAAGACGGTCCGACATGGGAGATTGGAGCCCCCTCTTCCAGGACCTTCTTAAGCATCGGCGCGTCCTGAAGATATCACTTGGTGGGAAAGAGGCATGGGCACCGGCGGAACTCTGGCCCAGCATTGAATCAGCGTACGGTGACCGCGCGAGCTGCGCAAATCCCCCCGTGCTTCCTCCCGAGCTCAATACCAGGCCCGAGGACATGGCGGCGCGTAACTCGATCATTCGAGGATGGATGCAGCTTTGTGGACCGGTGACCGCTCAACAACTGGCGGAAAGACTGGTGCTTCCCCCCGTTCAAGTCGAAGGTTGCCTTGAGATGATCGAGGCGACAGGAGCGGTGATCCGGGGACATATTCATCCCGACGAGAAAGAGATCGAGTGGTGTGACCGGCGACTGTTGGCTCGCATTCATCGACTGACGCTCGACGGTGTGCGAAAGCGCATCCAGCCCGTGTCGGGACATGACTACCTACGGCTTCTGATCGAACATCACGGTATCTCCAATACACCCCGCGACCTCAATGAGGAACGTGTTCCGCTTATTGATGTGGTGAAACGACTCGCGGGATTCGAAGCGCCGGCCGGTAGCTGGGAATTCGATCTCTTCGCAACCAGACTTCCAAACTATGATCCCTCTTGGCTCGATCACTTGACGATCACGGGTGAGGTCGCATGGGGCAGACTCGAGCCCCCCTCCCCTTCGACCGATCGCAAGCGAATGTCGGGACTGACGCGCGTCGTTCCGATTTCCATCTTTCCGCGAATGGATCTTCTTTGGCTCCTTCCGCAGGATCGCCGCAGTGCGGAGGATTTCGCGCGGGGAGATGCGCTGACGATCTGGGAGATATTGAAGCAGCGGGGCGCGTTGTTTCACTCGGACCTCATCGCGCTGAGTGGAATGCTCCCGTCACAAGTGGAGCAATCGCTGAGTGAACTCGCGGCGCTGGGTCTTGTCAGTGCGGACGGTTTCGCGGGGATTCGTTCGCTCGTTTCCATCCGACGGCAAGCATCCAAGTCACCGAGACGCCGCTCGGGTCGACCAGGTTTCAGCACGTATGGTCAGAGAGCGGGAGGAAGATGGTCGATCTTTCCTCCGATCGATCCGCAGGCTTCCGCGAAAGTCGAAGCACGCGCGGAGCGCTGGGCGGAACTTCTTCTTGAGCGATACGCCATTGTCTTTCGCGACTTATTGACCCGAGAGACCGCCGCTCCACCCTGGTGGCAGCTCGCCGCCATTTACAGGCGTTGGGAGGCTCAAGGGAAAGTTCATGGCGGGCGATTCGTCGAAGGAGTTGCCGCGGAACAGTATGCCCTGCCTGGGATGATCGACCGGCTTCGAGCACTCCGCGACAAGCCACCCGAGACGGACTGGCTGATTCTATCAGCGGCCGATCCGTTGAACCTTGTCGGAATCGTGACGCGGGGGGAGCGAGTCGCCGCGACTCATGGAAATGCCCTCGCTCTTCGAGGCGGAAAACTCATTGCGACCCGGATTGCCGGCGAAGTCGAATTTCATGAAACGCTTTCTCCCGAGGAAACTCGCGAACTTCGCCGTCAGATCCTCCTCACGGGGGAAGCACGCGCCCATCAACGCGAGCGAAGGAGAAACTTTCCCGCTGAGCACTCCCCCATCTCCTCACCGATGAATCAGTGGCAATAAGTCTCGATTTTTTCTCGCCTTGCGAACTTCGAAAATTACAAGCAAATCCGTTTTTAACATTCTCGCTCACTTCGACGTATCAACCAGTGTGGAAGGAATTCGAGCGACTCCTCGCCCGAGAACACCGGTTAATGGCCAGGACGCAAACCTCCACGCAATCCCGACCGTGACCTCGCCCGCACGAGGAAATTGGACTGTACCTTCAATGACACAGGAGAAGAGAAATCATGCCGAAAATGAGTAATCGGCTGCGCTCAATGGTTTATGCGGCCTTGGGCTCACTGGTAGTTGTAATGGCAGGAGCATTCGCGGCAAACACGGTGGAGAAGCCCACGTCGGCGGCGGTAGAGTCGTCCCGGCGAGAGGCGATGTCACTCTCCGCTGCTTTCCGAGCCACCTCCGAGGAAGTTCTGCCGTCGGTCGTGACGCTCGAACGTCGTCCGACGATGGAAAAGGTTGATGCATCCAAGAAGGGGCAGCCTCAACAGGGTATTCCCGACGAAATGATGCAGGGCCCGTTCGGCGAAATGTTCAAATCGCCGCAGATGAAGAAGTTCTTCGAGCAAGGTCCAAATCGCGCCCCGCACGGCGAGCGAGGACTCGGCTCGGGTGTGATCATCGACAAGAGTGGACTCATCCTAACGAACAATCATGTCGTCGAAGGAGCCGGCAAGCTCATCGTCAGACTTCATGACGGTCGCGAGTTCGAAGCAACCGACGTGAAGACTGATCCGAAGACCGACTTGGCAATAGTCAAGATTGATGGGGTCAGCGACCTGAAAGCCGCTCGCCTGGGTAACAGCGACAAAGCACAAATCGGCGATTGGGTACTCGCACTCGGCCAGCCCTTTGGTCTCGAAGGAACGGTCACCGCCGGCATCATCAGTGCGAAAGATCGTGGAATCGGCGTGGCGGAGCGTGAAGGCTTCATCCAAACCGATGCCGCCATCAACCCGGGCAACAGTGGTGGTCCACTGGTCAATCTCGATGGCGAAGTTATCGCCATCAATACGGCGATCTCATCAAGCAGCGGAGGAAATCAAGGGATCGGCTTCTCGGTGCCGATCAATCAAGCGAAATGGGTCACCGAACAACTCGTCAAGACCGGTAGTGTTCAGCGATCGTATCTCGGCGTCTCGATTCAACCGGTGACCTACGATCTCGCCAAGCAGTTTGGCGCGAAGGACACGCACGGAGTGGTCATTGCCGACGTTCTGCCGAATACGCCAGCCGCGAAGGCCGGACTTAAGAGTGGTGACCTGATCGTTCGGTTTGATGATAACGAGATCGATAATCCTCGCGAACTTCAGCAAGTGGTTGAAATGACGGAAGCTGGCAGCAAGCACAGCCTCACCGTCTTGCGTGAAGGCAAAGAAACGTCACTATCGATCGTCAGTGAGACGCAACCCGGCAAATTCGGAGCGAAGACCGAATCGGCTGAGCCAAAGGCTCCGCCAAAGAGCACCATGCTCGAATCATTCGGACTCGAAGTCGGGCCGCTTGATAACGATGTCGCATCCAAGCTTGGGCTCGAAGGCGCAAAGGGTGTCGTTATCACCCAAGTGACTCCGAATAGTCCAGCGGACATCGCTCACCTTTCGACCGGAATGGTGATCGTGGAAGTGAATCGCAAACCGGTGACGAGCGTCGATGCACTCTCCGCGATGGCAAAGGATGGCAATAGCAAGGAGGGACTGCTCCTTCTCGTCAAATCAGCACAGGGAACCCGATTCGTGGTTTTGAAGCCTGCTTCATAATCGGAATAGGGTCATCAAAGGATGCTCTTCGTCGGCGAACGCGGTAGTAGTCAAGGTGACTATTGCCGCGTTTCGCTTTTCTTGACGGCTAATATGAACAAGACCGAGGCGGAAACTGATTCCGTACGGTGGAGAAATGACGAATGCGATGCCACGACGCAAGGTTAAGTATGTTCGATCCGAAAAATAGTCATTAACATGCTGATCGAACAGTCAAGGGAAAGCATGTAAACTTCAACTTTGTCGATATCCAGGGATAGGAGCGCGAGTGATGGACATGCCGCGAGTCGTCATCGTCGGGGGCGGTTTTGGAGGACTCCAAACGGCTCGTGCTCTCCGTCGGGCGCCCGTTCATGTCACCCTTGTCGACCGACGAAATCATCACCTTTTCCAACCTCTTCTCTACCAGGTGGCGACCGGTGGACTTTCTCCGGCAAATATTGCCGCGCCACTTCGCGTGATTCTGCATCGGCAAAAGAACTGTGATGTGATCCTC
>JAIEPU010000210.1 GCA_019748235.1 bacterium | reverse complement strand
CGTTCCTTACGAAGAGTCACGGCGACCTCGTGAGTTGCTGACTCAGGCCAACGCCATCCTGGGACAAGGGCAGCTCTCACTCGCCAAGTATCTCTTCATCGTGGCGAAGGAGGATGATCCCGGATTGTCGATTGACAATATTCCCGGTTTCTTTCGACATGTACTCGAACGAGCCGACTGGACGCGCGATTTGCACTTCCAGACCGCGACGACCATCGACACGCTCGACTATTCTGGGACGGGGCTCAACGAAGGGTCGAAACTAGTCATTGCGGTGGCGGGTCCGAAACGCCGCGATCTTCCCGTGACCGTTCCCAGCGAAGTGTCGCTCCCTCCAGGCTTCTCCCACCCCTCCGTTTGTCTTCCGGGAATATTGGCCGTTTCGGCTCCACGATATCAGGGAACGCCGAGTGACATTGAACCGGCAGTGGCGGCATTTTGTGATTTCTACCGGCCGGAAGACTCGATCGGCACCTTCCCCATCATCCTCCTCGTGGATGACAGCAACTTCGCCGCGGCCTCATTGAACAACTTCCTTTGGGTGACCTTCACACGGTCGAACCCAGCCGCCGACATTCAGGGCATCGGGGCGTCGATTCGGCAAAAGCACTTTGGTTCACGCGGGCCCATTGTGATCGACGCGCGAATCAAACCGCATCATGCGCCGCCGCTTGAATCCGATCCAGAAATCGAGAAAAGGGTTGATGCTCTTGGCGCGCAGGGCAGGCCACTCCACGGAATCATCTAGTGATCACCGCGCACCCAGTTCTTTGGAAAGCCGTCTAATGAATCGCCGGGAGCTGGCTTCCACAGAACGACTTCGTCAATCTTCTTCGCTAGTTCTGTATCGTTCGCGGTAATTCCTCGCACACGGTGCGTCTGAAGTTTGACAGTCACTTGCGCATAGCCGACGGTGAGATCAGGATGATGCCAGGCTGCTTCGGCAAGATAGCCGATCGTATTGACGAGCATCATCGTGTGCGGCCATCCGGGGGTGATGTATTTCCTCCGGAGCCACCCCTCCTTCATTTCCCAGCCGGGAAGGGCTTTCAATGCATCGGATAATTGCTCTTCCGTGAGGACTACGTCGTCAGGCATTCGTCATACTCCTTGTCTCATCGATTGACGGCGTGAACCGCAATCGCTACTTCGTTTCGACGCTTCCCTTTTCATTCGCAACGAATGATTTCAGATCGGCAAGGACTTGCTCTTTCGAATACAAGTAACCATCCTTACCGCCGAAGAGTTCGGCGTGCTTGGAACGCATATCGTAGTTTGCCGCCGGTGTGCCGGGATCATTATGGAAATCGATGCCAAATGCATGTTGCGCGACTTCTCGAATGCTGGTCGGCGCGGCGGAGAAATTGATCACGGATAGGCCGGCACTTGTCGCGATGGAAATATCCCCCCATAGATGATCCAGGTTGTAGAACTGATAAACGCTCGCCGCATTGACCTTTTCTAACTCGTTATGGTGGATCAAATCATAGACCGCGTTTTTCTTCAGACCTTTACCGAAAAGGCCGGGCAAGCGAACAGCCAAGACATTCTTGAAATGCGCCGCCAGTTCAAGCTCGAGCTGATGCCGATGCCGCCCGTATGCCGTCTGTTTTGAGGGATCGATGGGTGAATCTTCGTCAATGCCGATCGGCTTCGGATAGACGGCGACCGTCGAGATCAACACCACTCGATTCGTCTTCGCCTGACGAAGAGAATTCAGCAGCCGATCGAGTACTCGTCGGTCTCCCTCTGGATCTTGATTGGCAATCCACATCGCGGCCGGCATGGCGCTGACGGCGATCAAGTCGAACGATCTCCCCGCGATCTCTTCAACATTTTTAGAATTATAAAACTCGTCGAAGGAATGCTGAGCCGCGAGGTGCCCTCCTACAAACCCGGTATGTCCTACGAGGGCAGATTTCATCACAATCTCTCCCGATGTGTTTGAAATGGAGTTGACGTTCGACTCGAAAATCAAAGCAAACGGATTGGGAACAGGAGCGTCTCTTCTGCTCGACGTTCCTATGTCAATGGTTCACGGGCTTCTGAATGATCGAACACATTTCTCCGCGTGAGGTCCGAAAGCATCACTTCGCTCGATTGCTCATCTCGAACATGATAGAGAGGTCGATCGGAAGACTCTTCAAGTAGTCGACCGAGGTATTCGGCCATCAAACCGAGTACGAGAAACACCAGAAACGATAGCCCACTTGTCGCGAGGCTCAGCGTCGTCCATCCGGGCATCACGTCGCGACGCACCAAATAAATCACCACGACGTACAAGCTGTAGAAAAGACTGAGCAAGCTTCCCATTAATCCAAGCACCCCCGCCAATCGAAGCGGTGTGATGGAATTGTGAACGAGAACGGAAAGTCCCATCCTTACCGCTCGAAAAAGGCGAAGTTCGGGACTTGAACCTGAACGAGAAATGCGGCCGTATTGGTGATACGTCGAATTCAATCCCACGTCTGCCGCCACCACCGCGAAGTAGCGACGGCGAAGGCGTACTTTCACGATCGCATTGACGGCATGTCTGCTCAGCACTCGGAACCCCGTGACACCGGGGACGAGATCGAAGTGGAGCAAGCGTCGCACGAGCGACAGGAATACAACGCGACTTGATCGGTAGATGAATCCACCCGTCGGCGGATGCAGGTCAACTCCAAGCACAATGTCGGCTCCGGACCGGCATTGCTCCACCATCGCGACGATTTCGTTGGGTGGATCGAAGTCGGGATGCATCGTAACGACGTAATCTCCAATGGCCGCATCGAGCCCTGCTAAGAGAGCGGTCTCATCTTCCGCGACGCGCGTCAAACGAAGGTATCGTAGTGACGTATATCGAGAAAGAAGCGACTTCACGTTCGTCGCCGTTCCATCCTCGGAACCATTGTCGACGAGCAGGATTTCGAAATTGCTGTAGTGCGAATCGAGCACTTGATGCAGATCATGGACGAATGATGGAAGGATGTCGGCTTGATTCCGGAGAATCGCGACGACCGACACCATGATGTCAGCCTTCTCCATGCGCCCCTCCCAAGGTTAAAGTCTGTCCAATCACGTCGATCACGTCGTACACGTTGTCGATTTTCCCCCCCATCACGAGATGGTAATTTCGCAAGCCGTAATGGGGTTTGAAAAGAATGGGTCGCGAATCATCCGTTTCACTTCGGGGCATCACCGTCTTCACTTCCCAAAGAGAATCACGATACCGACAATCGGCAATTGACGGCAAGTACCGAGCCGAATCTCTCATCATCAACGGAAATGCCGACACCTTACTGATCGAATTGAAACGATCATACGCCGGCGTGTATTCCCCGGGGCCATCGTACCAGTGAGTGTGCGGCGTATATCGGACATGGCTCAGTGTGTGAAGTTTTCGGGCCGGGAAAGGCATACAGGAGAAAAAGGGCCCATCCATCACCGTGATGCCGAGCGACACGAGTTGGGGAGGTACCTCGACGAGTGCCATCTCTGTGAGTTCATGTTTCAGCGGGACCGCCGGGAGACCGCTGGCAACTCCCGTCGAATTGAGCTGAGCATATCCGGCGCAGAAGACTTGGCCCGCTTCAATGGTTTGATCTCCCGACGCCGATTGAAGAGAGGCTGTCAATCGATCGTGGGATGACTGTTGAATCCTGCTTACTTTTGTCTCGCGGCGAATTTCTACATCAACCTGTTTTAGGCGATCTAGCATGAGTGCTCGGATCAGATCTGCATTGAACGCACATTCTTGCACGTGGAAAACGTCTTCGATATAGCTGAAATCAAAGAGCGAACGGATCTGTTTATCGGCAGGCCAAACCGATGCACCAATCCGGCGCATGCACTGGTGGAATTGGTTGGCCGAGACTTTCGAATACCGCCGGCCAATCGCATAGATCTTTTCAAAGCCGGATTCGACTGCGGGACTGAACTCATTGATGAAGCGAGGGAAATTGACCCTCGAACGAAGGGCGGTCAGGATGCTGCGCGGGTAATGATAGCCGTTATGCACCCGAGCTTGGTTGGAATAGGAAGCCCGGCGCATCAATTCGCTCCCCTGCTCACAGAGGACAACGTGACCAAGCTGGCGGGAGAGATATTCCGCCAGGTAGAGACCGTAGAATCCCCCTCCGATCACCAGGGCGTCACATGTAGGCGTGGATTGCGAAATGGGCGTTGGATCCTTGAGGAACAGCATCCCCCGGACTATCGAGGGGGCTACCATGAGTATAAATCGAGAGAATTGAGAACTTCCGCCAATAATCGGGATCACACGGCGAATCCCTCTCCACACGAGAAATATCTCACCGCGAGGGAGTCGCATCATGTTGGAAGAGTTGTTGTACCTGGATCACGGTCGGTTGGGGCTGCTTTTGGGGTTTGTTGCCGTCATCGGGGCGTTCACGACGTTCGTCCTTTCTGTTATGGCGGTGCAGATGCGAAAGGGGAAAGAGGCTGCCCTCAATGCGCAGCTCAAATTGCAACTGCTCGACCAAAACTTCTCGGCCGAGGAAATCTCGCAAATCGTCGAAGCAGGCCGTGGCAAAAAGCGCCGTGACTGGCGTGCAACGGCCCGAATGATCGCGGACGCTCAACGTCGAAATAAAGTCGGCTGTGGGTGCTAACTACCCCTGCCTCGCGTCGACCTGAGATATCTCCGCCGCGAACTCGGCGGAGAGAATCTAGCCATTCCACCCATCCTACCATTTCTACCCCTTATCCTCGATTCAATCGTCAAACCCGTCATTTTCCCAAACTTGGCCGGTCCATTTGTCCGATGAATTCCATGACGTGTAGAGTCGGCACGTTCCGCGCGACCGTTAAAGTCGCGTGAGCGGCCGATGGAAGATTCAATGCCCGTTCGACGGGTCCACGCTGGACATCCGAACGGACTCATGGGAGCTACCCGATGCGCCGACGTATCGGACCGAGACTATTCTCGATTCTGGGTCTACTGGCCGTCTCCATGACGGTGCAGGCACAGAATGCCACGGATGGCACTCGCCTCGCCGAGCCACCAGCGGCCCCGTCTCAGACAACCGTTGTTGACGGCAGCGTGGAGGATATTTCATCCTCCGGCGGCGACATCGAACCGGTCAATCATTGCACGTCCTGCACATTCACCGACACGGTGTCGTGCTACGATGAACAGAATTGCTCGTCGAAATGCGGACCACTCACCAAATTCAAAGCCCATTGTCACGGCTTGCCCACTTTGAAAGGGCTTTGCCACGGCAAATTCGCGGGATGCGACACCGGCGCTTGTGACTCGGCGACCTGCTCGAGCTGTTACTCGAAGTGGGATATCGAGAAGCGCATCTATGCGGGTTACGTCTATGGCGGGGCTAGTGGGATCGCCACGAAAGTTGCCGTGGGAAACATCAACGGTGTTCAGGTCGGCGCGGAATTTTTGCCACTCGTGTTGATGGATGGATCCTCGATGTTCGCCCGAGTCGGCTTCACGACGATGTGGCAGTATTCGGCGCTGAGTGGCGGCGTCGGAGGAGCGGGCCAAATCCAGAGCCGACTTTCGGGTGGTCGTGTCAGCACAAGCGGCGGCGAGATGAACAGCCTCATCATCGGCCCGACCTATCGACTGGATTACGATATCCTCGGGGTGCGAATGAGCCCCAATACGACGATGGGCATGACCTTTGACTGGATCAACATGACGCCGACGAATCCTGCCGGTGGAACGACCCGTTCTGTCGATACCTTCAGCTTCACCGGATTCGACGCCGGCTTCTACGGCAAATGGGCGTATGACTTCGGAATCACGGAAAAGATCAACTTCTCGATCGGAGCGGACTACCGCTCGTCTGCGACGTCCGTGCTTCAGCAAGGAAATAGCTGGCGCAATCATATTGGATTCATCATCGGCATGAGCCATACCTTCTAACGCCTTCAATCCAACTGCGAAACAACTACGACGATCGTCGGTACAGACCGATGGATCGTCGTTTCCTTTCTTGACGATCCTTGTCCGCTCTTTGGGCATTCTCATTTCCCATGAGCCAACGATCAACTGATCTCGTAGCTACACTCTTTATTCCCGTGTGAAGTTTCACGCGACGAGAGAATATGCTACATCGCGGATGACGCGCGGGAGCCGTCTTTGTCCGCGAAACTCCGAGAGAACGGAATCGTGTCGAAACTCTATGATCCAGAATCGTTCAAAGGCCTAGCCGTCCTCATCACTGGAGGGATGGGCTTTCTTGGAAGTAGTCTCGCGATCGAACTGGTTCGCCTCGGAGCGAAAGTGACGATCGTCGACTCGATGATTTCGTTTTATGGCGGCAACCCTTTTAACATCGCCCCCATCGCGGACAAAGTCACGGTCAACTACTGCGATATCCGCGATCACAATGCGATGAACTACTTGGTGCGCGACCAGCAACTTATTCTGCACCTTGCAGGCCAGGTTGACCACGTGTTGAGCCTGCTTCAAACGCCTTACGAGGATATCGACATCAACGTCAAAGGGACGGCGGTTTTGCTTGAAGCCTGCCGCCACCAAAACCCAAGCGCGCGGATCGTTTACACGGGAACGCGCGGGCAGTATGGAAAGCCGGCTCGTCTCCCCGTGGCTGAGGACGCCCCGACCATGCCGCTCGGGATCTATGAAATCACCAATCTTGCCGCCGAGAAGATGGTCGAGGCGTACCATCTGACGTTCGGCATTCAGTCCATTCCCCTTCGAATCACGAATGTCTACGGTCCGCGCGGTCAGATGCGGCACTCCCGTTATGGAGTCGCAAACTGGTTCATCCGTTTGGCGATGGACAACGAAATCATTCCAGTGTTCGGTGACGGAACGATCTTACGTGACTTCCTCTACGTTGATGATTGCGTCGAAGCGATTCTAGCTTGCGCCGCGAGTGACAATTGTTGGGGCGAGATATTTAACATCGGTACGGATCAGCCGGCCAACTTTATCGAACTCGCGGAGGCCGTCATCCGTGCGGCCGGTTGCGGAAAATGGGAACTTGCTCCCTTCACGCCGGAACGAAAAGCTCAGGAGCCGGGGGACTTCTACTCGGACATCACGAAAATCGGGCAGTACCTCGGATGGAGACCAACGACGGGCCTTGATGACGGGCTCAAGAGAACGATTGATTACTATCGCCAATTTCGGCAGCACTATTGGTAAGTTAGAACAGAGTTAGAAACCGTGAAACGATCGGCGAAGTTGCTCATCCGTCGGAATACCTTTTCGCCCACCGATCTCGCGACAAGCCATGCCAGCTGCCCAGCATGCAACCTTGAGGGTCTTTTCAATTTCCCACGCGGCTAGCATGCCATAAATGAATCCTGCGTGAAAAACCGCCCCCGCTCCCGTTCGATCGACGACCGGCACATCGACCGCCGCTTGATGAAGCGTCTGTCGACCGTTGACATAGAAGCATCCTCCCGGACCACAGGTGACGATCGTCGGAACGTCACTCATGAGATGAAGCGCGTATGCGGCCTGCGAGGGCTCTATCTCTTTCGTCAACTCCGTGGCGACGGATGATTCCGCGATAATCCAATCTGCTTTGCGAAGGATTTCGCCGGTCCGACTTTCCGGCCGATCGCTGAGCGTGACCAGAATCTTCATGTGATGGCGTTTGGCGAGTTCGATGGCTTCAATCGCACAATCGTCGGCCGTCGTTTCGATGTGAAGTACGCGAGCGTTCTCGAACCACCAGGGGCGCAGGAGTTCCGGTCGAATCGGGAGGACACCGTTCCGGCACCGAGGTCCCTGGATAAGTGAGCGGGTTCCGTTGCGATTATCGACGACGATGATGTTCGCTTGCCCTTCGACATCTTCCATTCGGAGCAGGCCGTCGGTATCGAGTCCCTCTTGGGTCAAATCATCAATGATGCGAAGCGAATGATCGTCATAACCAACGACGCTGACCAGTCGGCACTTCAATTTCCAACGCCTGAGTGCCGCGAGAATGTTGGTCGAGATTCCCCCCGCACACTCTTCGATGCGAATTGCTTTGACACGCTCATTTGGCCCAGGCAATCGCGGCACGATCACGAATTTGTCCCACGTGATCGGCCCAATCCCAATGATATCAACGTGGGATTTTCCCTGCCCTTCGTCTGATGAAGCCATCCGCCGCCTCTTCGTCGTGAGCGTTTTGACAGACCCGTTGCCGTTCGAACTCGACAACCTTGCCCCAATGGGAGAGTACATCGGTCAATGGGAATAGACAACCAATCTGTGGGGCGTGATTCTAACCTGGTATCGCAGTAGTGGGTTGCGTTCCTGCGGAATTACTTGCTCCAGATCGGTGTGTTTCGGAGCGAATAATGTGCTCAAGATCGGTCACGTTCGCAGAGGGCAGTTTGCCGATTGTGCCATTCTTCGCTCGCACGCCTTGGCGCGGATGTTCATTGCAAACCTCCGTCTGATACTTCGATCACTATCACCGTGAAGCGAGAGCGCCGCCGCGCACTGCTCTTAGCAAACAAAGGGCTGCGAAAACCGTACCTCCTGGGTGCTGTCCTTTTAACCGCGCAAACGTACTCACCAGTATGTAGATTTTGTTACCTGCGGATTGACTATCACATTTCACGGCGCATTTTCTCCTTGAGGCATGTGTCACCGGTCACGACAGAGTTTCCTTTGCCCGGATCTCTGTCGTGGCTGTTGGCCCAGGGACATACACTCATGAAAGCGCTCGCCCGCGAATTCGAAAAGCACCTCCTTGAAGAGTTAAACTTGCCGCCGGATCAATCCTTATCCGCCGCCAAATGGGCGGGGACAGGAAACACCATCGGTGCCCTCGCACTCCGGCTCGGACTAATCACACTCGATCAAGTCAATCACGTGCTCGAATACCAGAGCAACAATCAAGAACTGTTCGGTCAGATTGCCGTTAATCTCGGCTACCTCGAGGAAGCACACATTGACAAACTCATTCAGCTACAGAAGATGCACTACCTAGTAGAAGTCGCCGAGATTTACTACATACACACCAAACTTCCATTAAAAGAACTTACAAATGAAACTATGCAATTTTACTGGATGCGCGCCGCAGAACCTGCCGTTGCGTTACAGTAAACATCGTGATGACACGGCGGAAGGTCTGAGCAACCGATCTTCCGCCGTGTCATGCGTTGCCTACCCATCGCTGCCGCTGGTTCATCTTCACGCACGACGAGAAAGCCTCCCGAAATTCGCTTGAATCAGAGTTCAGCGATCTTAAGTCCCCTTCGTTAAACTTCGATCTGTCCAACCAATCTGTTAGGGCATGGGTAAATCAAAAACCTTGTCGGAACCACGAGAATCTGAGATCGAACGTTCCACTCGATCGATTATCATTTGATTTCAGGGTGGGAACCAAGCGGGGCAAGACTTCTCCACGCTTGAAGCAAATCTGTCATGACAACGGTTGCCGACGTTCATCCGATCGAGGCATCTTTCTGAGGAAAGGCATGATCGCCTTATGACAAAAGTCGCCGACAAAACGGTGCTCATCACGGGGGCGGCGATGGGAATGGGTCGACTTCACGCCCAGCGAGCCGCCGAACGGGGGGCCAGACGAATCGTTCTCTGGGACATCAATCGCGATGCGCTGGATGAAGGATCACGGCATTTGTCCCAGTGGACTCAGAACGTCGAGACGTACGTCGTCGATGTTTCGGATGTAAACTCCATCGAAGATGCCGCTCGGCAAACGCTTGCCCATGGAACGGTTGACGTTCTGTTCAATAATGCGGGCATCGTCGTGCCGGGTGATTTCCTCAGTCATTCCCCGGAGCAGATTGAACGGACCATCCGGATCAACACGCTTGGCGTCATGTATGTGGCACGCTCCTTTCTTCCGGCCATGATTAAGCAAGGCTCGGGACACCTCGTCAACATTTCGTCTGCATCGGCGCTGATGGCACTTCCCTACGGATCGGTATACGCGGCCAGTAAATGGGCTTGCTACTGCTGGTCCGAATCGGTCCGTTTGGAATTAGAGGACCAGGGGCATCGCAACATACATGTGACCACGGTATGCCCGAGCTTTGTCGCGACCGGAATGTTCGAAGGTGCCAAGGCCCCGTTCCTCACCCGTTTTTTGACGACCGAAGAGATTGTGGATGCGGTCTGGAAGGGACTTGAACGAAACAAAATATTCGTGCTCGCCCCATTCGCGGCGCATTTCACGCTGCCGATGCGAGCACTACTGCCGACTCGTATTTTCGACGCGATCTCGCGACACTTCTTCGGGATTAGCGACGCGATGAAGAACCTCCGCGGGCGATCAGCAACAAAACAGCAGGGTTCCGTTCGATGAGTTTCACGAAGGCGAAAACATATCAGCACACGCAGTACTCGCCCCTGTGGCTTATGCTCCTCCTCATCAGCGTCGTCCAATTCACGTGCGCGGTTTTGTTTGAGATGCCCGATGCGGCTCGAGTCACCCTTGCATTGGCGGGAGCGGTCGTCGCAGCCCTTGCCCTTTCCATTCAATACCTTCTGGTGGAGGACGCCGAAGATCGACTGAAGATTTCATTTGGTCCCCTTCCCCTTCTTCGCACTTCGATCGAATACGCCGATATCGTGGATGTCGATGTCGCTCGAACTCGCCTTATCGATGGATGGGGAGTTCATTACTCGCTGGGGCGGGGTTGGCTCTGGAACATTTGGGGTCGGAGTTGCGTCGTCATCCACCACAAGAAGGGGAATCTTCTCGTGGGAACCGACGATCCCGAGGGCTTAGCAGAATTCCTTCGAAGTCGGATCTCTTAATTTCTCTCGATCATCTTTCGCGTCGTGGAGCAACATCTATGGCTCATTGGGAACATCGACCGGAATCAAGTTGGCCCAACTTCCGGTTCAATCAGCCTTATTCAAAAGGCCTTGATCGGCTTCGTCATGAGGTATTGGCGAAGACCGACTTCGACCCGGCCACGCTCTGGCAATGGGGAACCATGCAGGCGATGGCAATCATCGAAATATTGAAAACGTGCGAACGGATCTTCGGCCGAGAGGGGCAAGAGGCCGTCTATCAGGCACTTCACAAGATCGGTCTCGACGTCGGTCGTCAGATTCTGGAGGGATCGGAAAAGCCTGCGGACATGTCGGAAGCAGAGTTCATTAGCTATTACGCGACCGTCATCAACCGAATTGCCTATGCATCGCTCGAGGCGCCGAAGATCGACAACGATCAACAAGTCAGTTTCGATATCCTTTGGTGTCCGCACCAAGATCATTACAAGGCATTCGATTGCCGAGTGCAGCGTTACTTTGTGGAAGGGATGATCGAGGCGATGCGAGAACGATTCCCTGGATGCGAGTTCGACGTTCGCTTCGACAGCACGATTCCGGCTGGAGCCGAAACGTGCCATTTCACGCTTTGGCGTCGCGATCCGGAAGCAAAGGACTCCGCCGCGTGGACGGACTACACCGCCTTTATCGATGCCAAGGCTTTAGAAATCGCGGCCCGGGATCGAGCGACTGAAACGCCGTGACGACGAAAGCTACTTCTCGAAGCTGTTATAAGTGGGTGAACCGCTGATAGTCACCTTTTCCTTGACGGTATCGGTGCCATTACCGCCGAATAGTCTCGCCTTCGTGGGAATGGTGGAGAACTGAACGATCGATAAGGCAAGCGTGTCGTTTCCCGCTCCGAGATCGGCGAAGAAATCATCTGCTTTGACTTTGAAGGCGTCGAGTTCATCGTTCCCGTTGCCGAGTAAAGCCGTCACTTTCGAGGCTTGAAATCGGACGTTCGTTGGGCAGTTGCACTTCACGCCTAGTTGAACGAAATCATTTCCGGCACCGGTCTCAATGTAGACCTGATTGAACGTCCCCAAGAGCTTGATCTGATCCCCTTGGGAGGTGCTATTGCCGCCGATGATGTTTGTTTTTCCTAGAACGTTGAGCGATTTTCCCTGTGTGTCGAAGTTGAGGGAGTTAGCTCCGGTCGCGGTAACGACCAAGTTCCCGGTGATCACCTTTCCCCCTTGCATGATCACGTTTTCGCGCGTTCCCGTCCCCATGTCGAGGGTAATGTTCCGCATGTTTAGATTGTTCTGCAGGATGAGCGTGAGGGTGTCGTTCCCTCCCTTGAGCTGCGAATTGATGTCATATGCACTCGACAAGACGACGGAGGATTGACTATTGATGAGTGTTCCCGCCAGGCCAGAGACCTTGAATTGGCCGGTCGTCAGTTCAGTGATGTTGACGTTGTTATTGAAGTTGTCGCCACGAATCTGAAGGATTCCCTGCGTTACATAGGCCGAGACATTCCCGCCGGGAACCGGAGCAACGACTCCCGTCGAGAGCACCACGCGATCCTCGAGTGACTCGACCTGTAGCCGACTCTGGCGACCCACCGATGGCGTGGACATGCGAAACTCCCGCGAGATATTCATTCATTTCTCTGTTTTCGCGGGAAGCCGTACCCGATTTCTAGGACGTGTCAATGGCAGTCGAGAAGCGAGACAGTAGTAAAGACGGGCAGTATGGAGGAATGCCGACGCGTTTATTCATCACGGAAAAGAGACGTAGGTCACGCAGCCCTCTGCGTGACATGAGCAATCAATCATTCCCCGACCGATTCGATCGTCGAACATGACCCATCCACCCAATCGGTCGGATAATGCCCCTCGCGCACCCAACGATGAAACGTTGACCAGGGCCAATCAATCGGTCGGTTCACATATCCATGCTTGACCGGATTGTAATGGATGTAGTCGAAGTGTGCCTCAAGATCCTTTTGATCACGAATCGAGTGCTCCCAATACCTATATTGCCAAACGCCACGTCGTCGCTGACGAGCTTTCGCGTCAGATCTCTGTTGCTCTGAACCGCCTAACGCCAACCATCGCCGCGTGAATTCCCGCTTGATCATCGACCAACGTGCTGCGAATTGATCGTCTCCCGGCGGAAGTGACCAAAGCGCATGGAGATGATCCGGCAAGAGAACGAGTGCGATCACTTCATACGGATATCGCGTCTGGCATTCGCGCATGACCTGACTCAACAAGGTTCGGGCGGATTCGTTTTCGAAAACTGGTAAACGATTAGCGGTAACAACCGTGAAGAAATACGCTCCACCGGAAATGAACGCGCGGCGAAAGTTAGGCATAAAAGTGAATCCATAGAAATATCGTTTCGCAGAATATAGAGACGACCCATGTCACGCAGAGGGCTGCGTGACCTACATCTCTACCTGATTTCTTCGGCAACAAATTCACCGAGTTCGACGGCCTCTACCCCTTCCCCAACCCTTCGTTGATCGCGGCGAAGATCTTTTCGATCACGGGGAGGACGGCTTCTGGATCAACTTTGCCGGCGGGGTTATTGATGTAAACGTGAAAGGTGTACCACTTGCCATCGGTGTGTTGGAGGAGCCAATTGCCGGCGAGGAGTTGATCCTCGGAACCTCCCTTGAAGCCGACGTAGGGCCAGACTCTGGAGTCGTGAGGCAGCTTCGTTTCCACGGCGAGGATGCCACGTACGGGGTTCGCCGGATCATTCTTTTCGGTGTTGAGCCGAAGCCAATTGAGGGCGTGCGACATGTCGAGCGGCGAGGCGTACCACTCGGCAAGATTGTAGGCCGACGTGTCGAAGTCGACGTTCTCATAATTCGATGGACCTTCGCTCAGCTTTTCGAGCAGCCGGCGTTTCTTCTGCGTGTCGAGCGATTGATATTCTTTCGCGGGCATGCCGGTGGTCTTGTTGCGAAGCATGGTCATCTCGCGAGTCGAGAGAAACGGTATATTCACCGAAGGATCGCCGTGGCCCATGACTTTCATCTGTCGTTCGACATTTCGGGGCTCGACTAGATAGAGCAGATGATCGGTCGCGGTGTTATCGCTGATCGAAATCATCTTGAGTGCGAGCGTGTGCAGTGTGACGGGGGAACCGAGCGGCCAACTTGCCAGTTCACTGTTCGGCGGGCCGATACAGTTGGCACGTAGCAACATCGTATCATCGAATCGGCGTCGTCCTGCGTTCACTTCACTCGCCAGTTCGCCCAGGATGAAGAGTTTGAAGGTCGAACCAACGGCAAGCCGTTTCTCCGCATCGATTGCATAGATCGGCTTGGGACCATCCTTTGAAAGCGAGGCGAAGAGGAACGCCTTGTCGCCGGGAAAGGAACCCATTAACTCCTTGATCTTCGATTCAACAGCGGCTTGGCTCGGCGACGATTTGGCTTCTTCCCCTCCGGCTCCTATCGCAAGGCAAACACCAAGAATAATCGACGACAGCATGTATCCCCCTTCCTTTCAACCTTGTCCGTTCATGATAGCGTGACGGTCCGGAAGGATTCGCTGGGAAAACAATCGTTGAATCAAATCGTATTGAAGCAATAGTGAATGCGACTGACTGATGTTGAGTCCGCTGGGCGTTGGACTTTTAAGTCGAATTATCGAGCAGCGAGCTTGGAAGCAGAGAGGGCCTTTTGAATGGCGGCATCAAGTCGCTTGATCGAGTCGGCATCCCCTCCCTCCCCCTTGAAGTAAACCTTGCCGGTGCGGTCAATGAGGATGACGGTCGGGTAAGCCGAGACGCCGAAGTGATCGCGAATCTCGCTCTTTTCGTCCATTGGACTGACAACGACGGGATACTGAATGCCGAACTGCGAGACGGCGTCGTTCGCTGACTTCACGGCGGCTGCCATGTCGCCGTATTCGCTGGCAATGCCGACGACGCGTAAACCTTCGGGGCTGTATTTCGCGTTGATCTCGTTCAAGTGCGGAATGGAGCGACGACAGGGGCCGCACCAACTTCCAAAGAAGTCAAGGAGGATCAAGTCACCCGCCAACGCTCCGACGGGTCTTTTATTTCCCTGTAAGTCATAAACAGTCGCGTACTCCAACCCCGAACCGGCGAACGCGAGGGACGTGTTTTTCGCGGCTGCGGCGGTAGGTGCGGGTGAAGCAGTGTTGGCGGGAGCGGACGACTTCGCCGCTGGTGCTGCCGACGAGAAATCTTCGAGATCGAGATCCTTTGACGATGGAAGTTTCAACTCCGAATTACCGGGGAGACTCAGATCCGCTTCCTTGGCACTTGCCGTTTCCGCGACCGAGGCAGACGCCGTCTTTGTCGCCGAGCTTGCCGGTAAATCCCAGGGAATGTTTTGCGTCGCACCACCGGGAAGGCTTGCATCGGCGGTCGACTTCGCGGCCGAAGGAGGTAACACGCGCGAAGCTGGCTGAGCGGCAGCAGCCGCCGTTGAAGCAATGGCAGTAGCCGCAGGAACGGCCACGGCAGCCGTCGATGTTTGAACGCCCGTCACGGTGACATTGCCAAGAGGAGGAGTGGTCGCTGCCACGCCGACTTCGCCTGGTTGAGCGGTTGATGGAAGATTGATGGGAGCCTGGCTGCTCAAACGATTTCCAAGCGGCGAACGCCCATTATTCGCGATAATGTTTTCCGGCTGAAGTTGAAGGATGAGAGCGTTATCGGGAGCAGTTGCGACGACGGAACCTGCCAATTGAATGCCGAGCGAACTCCACATCCCCGCTACCCGATAGGGAATACCCGGCGTCAGGTTTCGAACCTGGAAAATGCCCGCGTCGTCGGCGACCACTTCCGCAACGACCTGTCCTTGACGAGCATCGTTGACTTGGATCGTCGCGCGTGCGGCGGGCTGGCCGTACTGATTGACGATGCGGCCCGCCAGTTCGCCTCCCGAGGCGGCGACGGCTCCAAGATAGGCTTGCCCCGTGGCGGCAGGAATCCCTCCCTGAATCGGCACCGCAGATGCAATTTGCGGCGTCACTGCTCCCGGAGTAACGGGGACACCACCAGGCACCGGGGTTGGCGCACCAACAATCGCGGGGGTGGTAACCGTGGGTGGATTCACCGGCACGCGAACGTCGTTCATTGCAATTTGTTTTTCGTACCGAGTATCTTCTCGGTTGGCGAGTTGGAATCGCTCACTGCTGCATCCCCCCATCCAAACGACGGCAACGAGCGCGGCGATGACCGCCGGCGTTGTCTTTCGTCGTGTAAGAGGATGGAGCGTCACGCAAGGGTCCTTAAACAGCGAGGTTCATAACCTGAAAGACGATAGAATCGGAATTATCCGCCCGGGCAGGCACGAGATCGTTCCGGACCCGCGCACGATGACTGAAGTCGGCGAACCGACCGAACGCAAGTCTTCCCGATAAGCATGGTTTGTCAAGCAAGGAGCGGTGTTTCGCGTGGAGGAACTGATCCGAATTCGGGGTGCCCGCACGCACAACCTTCGATCCGTCGATATAGACGTTCCACGCGGCAAATTCGTTGTCTTCACCGGGGTCAGCGGATCCGGCAAAAGTTCGCTGGTCGTCGACACTTTGTTCGCGGAGGGACAGCGACGCTACATCGAATGTCTGTCGCCGTTCGTCCGCCAGTACCTCGATCAGATGGAACGCCCCGACGTTGACTTGATCGAGGGGCTGCCCCCCACGCTTTCGATCTCTCAGTCGGGTCTCGACCGGGCTCGCAACCCGCGCAGCATTGTCGCGACACTGACTGAGATTCACGACTACTTGCGGCTGTTGTATGCCCGTGCCGGAGATGTTTTCTGTTACCAATGCGGCGAGCCGCTTGGGATGCAAAGCGTCGAGGAGATCATTCATTCCATCACCTCGCTTCCCGAGGGGGAACGACTGCTGATCTTGGCACCGTTGGCTCGTGGCAAGAAAGGAGAACACCGAGACACGATCGGCATGATTCGCCGCGAAGGTTTCGTGCGAGCGCGCATCGACGGCGAACTGGTCCTGATCGATCCTCCACCGAAGATCGATCCGAACAAGGCCCACGACATCGAGATGGTGGTCGATCGCCAAATCGTTCGTCCTGAACTAAGCTCTCGTCTGGCAGAGTCGATCGAGACCGCCCTCCGCTTTGGCAACGGAACCGTCATCATTGCTTTGCTCGACGGAGACAAAACCTTCAACACTCGCCTGGCTTGCTCCCGGTGCGGCATCAGCTATCGCGAGCTGGAACCGCGAACATTTAGTTTCAATAGCCCCTATGGTGCCTGCACGCATTGCCAAGGACTCGGAATTGTTCAAGAGTTTTCCTCAATAAAAGTGATTCCAAATCCGATGCTCAGCCTTTCCGAAGGTGCCGTGGCCCCCTTTCGTACCAAGTCCGGCCGACCGACCGCGGCTTTTGCTCGCGACCTGGCAAACTGGGCAACAGACGAAAGAATTCTTGCGCAGTCCTACCGATCACTCACGAAAGACGCGCAAGAGGAGCTCTGGAACGGGTCGTCTCGATTCAAGGGTATTAAGGCACGGTTAGAGGCGATGCGTGAGTCGTTACCGGATGAAGAGAAAGGATCGCTCGCCGAATACATGAACGATTCTCCATGCTCAGCCTGTCATGGGTCACGATTGGCTCCTGAGGGGAGATCCGTTCGTGTTGGAGAGCTCGCGATCCACGAGTTTCTCGCTCTCACCATCGAAGATGCGCGCCAGCATTGGTCAACGCTTCGCGTTCGCGATGACCGGGCCGAGATTGCCGAGCCGCTGCTCGAAGAGATTCAACATCGGCTCGATTACCTCTCGCAAGTAGGGGTCGGATACATCGCACTTGATCGACCGGTTTGGACACTTTCAGGTGGAGAGGCCCAGCGGATTCGGCTTGCCAGTTGTGTCGGTTCGGGGCTCAACGGCGTTTGCTATATTCTCGACGAACCGACCATCGGACTTCATGCGCGCGACACCGAGAAATTGCTCGATGTGCTAACAAGCTTGAAGTCACGAGATAACTCGATCCTCGTCGTTGAACATGACTCCGAAACAATGCAACGAGCGGACTACATCGTTGACCTTGGCCCAGAAGCGGGGCCGCACGGTGGGATGATCGTCGCGCAGGGAACGTATTCTGACTTCATTCATGGCTCCGGAAGTACCGCCGATTTTCTCTCTGGCCGGCGAGGGATTGAACGAGTCAAGGAAGCGAGCGGGATATTCCACAATCGTGTAAATGCAGTCCACGCTCCCCCAGTGATCACACTCGAAAACGTCACCTATCACAACCTCCAGCAAGTGACGCTTCGCGTTCCGACCGCACAGCTCGTCGCGGTCACGGGAGTTAGCGGATCAGGTAAAAGTACGTTGGTTATCGATGTTCTTGTTCCCTCTGTTCGATACTCGCTCGGCCTTTCTACCGATCCTCCGCCGATTGAGGCAAAACTCACCGGGCTCGATGGGATCAAGAATATCGTGGAAGTCGATCAGCAGCCGATCGGCCGCACGCCGCGATCGTGTCCAGCCAGTTTTGCAGGGATCCTTGATCTCATCCGCGTTGTCTTTTCGAAATCGCGCGAAGCTCGACTGCGCGGCTTTGGCGCGGGCCGATTCAGCTTCAACAGCAAAGAGGGTCAGTGCCCCGAGTGCGAAGGACTCGGAGCCCGGCGAATCGATCTCAAATTCATGCCCGATCTCTATGTTCCGTGCACGACATGCCGCGTCCGCCGATTCAATCGAGCGACCCTCTCGATTAAGTTTAAAGGAAAGTCGATTGGCGATGTGCTCGAGATGACCGTCGAAGAAGCCGCCACGTTCTTTGAAAGCCATCCTCGCGTCTCACGGACGCTCGCCACTCTTCGGGACGTCGGCTTGGGCTATCTGAAACTTGGACAATGGGGAACGACACTTTCAGGAGGAGAAGCGCAGCGACTTAAACTCGCGACGGAATTGGCGCGCCCGAACATGGAGCCGACCCTTTACGTCCTGGATGAACCGACGACCGGACTTCACTTTCAGGACGTGGAACAACTTCTTGGCGTCTTGAGCAAGCTAGTCGAACAGGGCCATACCGTTCTTGTCATTGAGCACAATCTCGACGTCATCGCGGCAGCTGATTGGATCATCGATTTAGGACCGGAGGGTGGTCGGGAGGGCGGCCGAATCGTGGCCGAGGGCACGCCACAAACTGTTGCCCATACACACGAAACTCCCACCGCCTTCGCCCTCCGGAAACACTTCAAGGGAAGATAAATGCCTACCGATCCGAAGGAAGCGCATCAGATGGAAGACAGGACAAAGTCGCGGCGATAAACTGTCAGGACGGCCCCCTTGGGAAAACGTGGCTGACGCCTCTAACTCGCCGGCGGGCGAAACACTCAAATCGCCGTGATGGGCGATTCTCTTAAAGGAGTCTCTTCGTGTCGATTGCCTCCATGACGGCAGGACCTCGCACGCTCTTCACCGACGAACGTGTTCGCATTCCCACCCGTATGTTTTCGACGTCGGCCCAAGCGGTTCAGCACATCGTCTTGATGATCGAGAACCTCATTCGCGAGCGTCGTTCCGCGGGACTTCCTTGCGTGCTTGGATTGCCCACGGGATCGACTCCCGTGAGTGTTTACCGCCAGCTCGTTCGACTTCACAAGGAAGAAGGTCTCGACTTTTCCCACGTCATCACCTTCAACCTCGACGAGTACTATCCGATGCAGCCGAACGAAGTGCAAAGCTACTGGCGCTTCATGCACGAGAATCTCTTCGATCATGTAAACATCAAGCCCGAGAACATTCACATTCCAGACGGCACCGTTGAACTCGAAGATGTGGAAGCCCACTGCCTGGACTACGAGCAAAAGGTTCGTCGGGCCGGGGGACTCGACCTGATGCTTCTCGGCATTGGGCGAACGGGGCACATCGCGTTTAATGAGCCTGGTTCAAGTCCTGTCAGCCGAACGCGCTTGGCGCGGCTCGACCCGGTCACGCGCCGAGATGCGGCAAGCTCCTTTTACGGCGAAGAACATGTCCCAACGCATGGACTCACCGCGGGAGTGGCCACGATTCTTGACGCCAGGAAGATCGTCCTGATGGCATTCGGTGAGCACAAGGCTTCCATCGTTCGTAAGGCACTTGAGGAACCGGCGAACGAAGCATGCCCCGCAAGCTTTTTGCAGAATCATCCGCAGGCCGTTTTCGTGATTGACGAGCCCGCCGCGGGGGAGCTCTCCGCGATAAAGACTCCTTGGGTCACCGGGATGGTGGACTGGACGCCGGAGCTCATCCGACGCGCGGTTCTTTGGTTGAGCACGCAGGCCAATAAAGGCTTACTCAAACTCACATCGGACGATTTCCGCGAGCACAATCTGCATGAACTTCTTCGCGAGCATGGCCCCGCGCAGGTGCTGTGCAAGCAGATCTTCTCGGACATGCTGAACACGATTTGCGAACATCCGGGGGGCACGACGCCGACACGCGTCCTCTGCTTCAGTCCTCACCCTGATGATGACGTCATCAGCATGGGTGGAACGTTGATCCGCCTTCAAGAGGATGGGCATGAAGTTCACATCGCCTACATGACCAACGGCAACGTCGCCGTCCATGATCACGAGGCGATTCGCTACGCCAACTTCGTGAGCGAATTCAACCAGATGTTCGGCCTCGCCAGCGAAAAGACGGCGGAGCTCGAGCAAAAGGTGATTGATTCACTCAGCCGAAAGAAAGCAGGACAAATCGACTCCGACGAAGTTCTCGCAATCAAAGCGCTCGTTCGAAAGACCGAAGCGATCGCGGCGGCCGAGGCGATCAAGATCGGCTACGAATTGCTTCACTTCCTCGATCTGCCGTTCTATCGGACGGGAACCGTTCAAAAGAAGCCGCTCAGCGAAGCGGACATTGAGATCGTTCTGAATCTTCTCGAAACGTTGAAGCCTTCGCAGATTTATGTCGCGGGAGATCTCGCCGATCCGCATGGAACACATCGCATCTGTGCGATCGCGACGTTCGAGGCGGTCAAGCGATATCGCGAGGCAGGTGGTAAGCTGGAAGTTTGGCTTTACCGGGGAGCGTGGCAGGAATTCGAGCCCCATCAGATCGAGCGCGCCGTCCCGTTGTCGCCGCAGGATCTGTTGAGCAAACGAATGGCGATCTTCCGTCACCAATCCCAAAAAGACGGAGCGATGTTCCTTGGCTCGACCGATAAGCGTGAATTCTGGCAGCGGGCCGAAGATCGAAACCGTCGGACGGCAAGCCTGTACGATAAGTTCGGTCTGCCGGAATACTTCGCGATGGAAGGTTTCGTGCAGTGGAACGGTGAGCCCGTTTAGCGTCCCGTCTCGCTCTCTTCATTTCGCTCAGGAGATTCGCAAATGGTGGCACCCGCCATCCGGCTCGAGGTCAAAGGTGTCACGAAGCGATTCGGCGGCGTGACAGCGCTGTCTGATATCTCGCTCGATGCACGGTCGGGCGAGATCCTGGCGATTTGCGGCGAAAACGGAGCGGGCAAATCAACGCTCATGAAAATCCTGAGTGGCGCGATCACCGAGTATGAGGGGACGGTGCAACTCAACGGCCGTCCGGTCAAGTTCGACGGCCCGCGCGACGCCGAAGAAGCCGGCATCAGCATCATCTATCAGGAGCTGAATCTCGTTCCCGATCTGTCCGCGGCGGCGAATATCTTTCTCGGAAGAGAGCGAACCGTCGGCGGGATGTTTCTCGACGACCGGACGATGGAGAAACTCGCGGCCGAATACTTTGAACGACTCGGAGCGCAGTTTTCACCCCGCACGAAGGTCCGCGACCTTAGGATCGGTGATCAGCAAATGGTCGAGATCGCCAAGGCCCTTTCGCTTGATGCGGACGTCCTTATCATGGACGAACCGACCAGCGCCCTTGCCGATGCGGAAGTGACTCGACTCTTCCGCGTCGTCGAGACCCTCAAGTCGCAAGGAGTCACGGTTCTCTATATTTCGCACAAGATGGATGAGGTCTTTCACCTTGCCGATCGCATCACCATTTTCCGTGACGGTCGCCATGTCGCCACACGCGATGCGGGCGAGATCAAGCCGCAAGAGGTGATCCAGCTGATGGTCGGTCGGGAAATCTCAGCGCTTCACGTCGACCACTCCGTTTGTCCCGGCGAAGTCGTTTTGCAAGTGGAGAATCTCACTCTTCCGCATGCGACCCATCCAAGTCGGCTGCAGCTCAACAAAGTCGACTTCGAATTGCGTGCGGGCGAAGTTCTCGGGATCGCAGGGTTGCTTGGAGCCGGTAGGACCGAGCTTCTCGAGTCGCTGTTCGGTGCCAGCCCGGAAACTCCAACAGGCATCATTCGTATTCAAGGGAAGACGGTCAATCTTCGCTCCCCCGCTCAGGCGATCGAGCATGGGATCGCGATGGTAACGGAGGATCGAAAGAGGCTCGGGCTTTTCAGTGAGATGTCGGTCGGGGCAAACATCACAATCTGCCATCTCAAGGAATTGACACGGGGACCGTTCCTTCAGCTCTCTGAAGAACGTCGAACCGCGGAAGCATCCGTCGAAAGGCTAGGCATCAAAACAGCCGGCACGTCAATTCCCATCAATAGTTTGAGCGGCGGAAATCAACAGAAATGCATTCTCGCCCGTTGGCTGCTCACCAAGCCTCGCGTTTTATTGCTCGACGAGCCGACGCGCGGTATTGATGTCGGCGCAAAGGCGGAGATCTATACGCTGCTTCGCAATCTCTGCCGCGAAGGTCTTGGCATCCTCATGACTTCGAGCGAACTCCCCGAACTCCTTGCCGTCTGTGACAGAATCATGGTTCTCTGCGAGGGACGCAAGACCGCCGAGTTCTCACGGACCGAAGCGACCGAAGAGAAAATCATGCACGCGGCAACCGAGTTTGCGACTGTCGCTGCCCATTCTCGCCGTTAAAAGGACGCAGACTGCGACATCAAAATCGAAGTTGATTGCCTCATTTTGCTCTCCCAGTTGAATTCACAGCCAACCTGCTACGTTAATCTGCGCGGTCTGCGGTGACATTTCCTATCGTGTGGCCGGAATTTCCCCTTCCCTCCTCCTATCCGTCACGGACGGACTCGATCCTACCTTCCGCATGATCCGATGAATCGTAACGAACGAACTTGGTAAGCAGCCTCCCCTATGGGAGCCATCATCGCCCGGCAATGAGTTCCGGGACGACCAGGTCGCTGGATTTCGTGGGAGTGAAACAAATGGAAACGTTCAATGTTAGGTCTTGGTTTCGAAGCTGCTGCCTGGCGACCTTGGCGGCGGCAAGCGTCGGTGTAAACAGCGTCGGCGCTCAGTCGGCCACTCGAGAACCCGAGGGGATGCCGGTCTATCGGCAGAAGAAGAGCTCGTTCTTCCAGAATCCGTTTTCCAGCGGCTATCAGAAGCTCTGGAACAAAGCCAAGGGGGAGACGGCCGCTCAGCCTCAATACCAGACACCTAGTGGCGAGAAGTATTCAACCAACGCCGCTTACGCCATGGAAGAGGGGCAGATCGTTGAAGTGGACGGGGTTCCGACCGCCGAGCACATGACGGCAAAGCCGACGCCGACGAAGAAGCGCTGGTCCTCTCAGGTAAACCAGTTCTCGAGCAAGTCGGTCGAACCGCTAAGCCGCAGCACACTTTCTTCCTCTCAGCGACCTTCAACCGCCACTCGTCACAAGGTGTCGAAGCCGACACTCGGTCAGCAACTCATGCAGATGGGACGTCAACAACCTCAAGCCGAGTACCACCCACAGCCTCAGATGCAGCAGCACTATATGCCACAACAACAGATGGTTCCTCCGCAGGGAGCGGATCGCGTGGTCCATGTAAAGGACGTCAATGACGGAACACCGGCTCTAGGAACGGAAGTAGTCGTTCAGCCCGATGCGGATTTGATCAAGACTCTTGCTCCAGGCGAGGAAATCAAGAGTGTCAAGGAGCGAGTCATCGGTGTTTATCGCGACGGAAAACTCGTTCCGGTGAACTCCGCTCCGATAACCACCAGTTCTGTTCCGATGTCGATGCCCCCTGCCAAGCCGGTGGCTGCCGCGCCACAGGAAGTTGATCCCTGGTTCGGTGACACCGTGAATGCACCGTCAGCGGAAGTTCAAGAACTCGAAGGGAAGGAGCAAACGACGGAAGCTCTTCCTCCGCAGTCATCGATGACGCAAACGGTCGTTCCGGAGGAGGGTACGATCTACGTGGAGCAAACCGGCTATGCCGCTGCCCCGGCTCAACCCGTCACGATCGCGACGAAGACGACCTATGCCGCTGCTCCCGATGGAGAGGTCCTTCCCGCGCAAGCGATGCCTCAGCAAGCTCCGATGCGACGCGTCGCCCCTGGAATGAAGATGAAGCAAGTCTCGCCGGACGTCTTGCGAAAATATCAAACGACGTACCGCCGATAATCGGCGAGGCCGATATTCGGATTAGAAAGTAAATCAGAAAAGCCTTGTCAGATCATGACAGGGCTTTTTCCTTTTATCGAGAGACAAGAACGCCCCCCGGACGTGCTGGCAACGTGACACGGATGATTGTGTCAAGCACTAGGAATTCATGCGGAAGCGAACTGCTTGACCGAAATCACCGCATCTCATTTTGATTACCATCTGCTCAAGATGTTCTTCTGTATCCCTGCCATGCTGAAAAACCGCCAATTAGATGCTCAAAACTGAGTTGAGCTTCTGACGGGTGTCCTTTACTATCACGTTTGGGCTAATTGATCAGTAGGGACAGCCCGCACATCATTGCCGAGAATTTGAATTGGTCGAACACGACTGGCACGTCTCGTGATCGACTCTAGGGAGCTTGAAAAAAGATGTCACTTCGTACCCGGGCCCTTGCACTTGCACTGGTTGGATTTGCAAGCGCGGCAAATGCTGGATTCACTGGTGATACCGTGAGTGTTAGCCTAACAGCACACACAAGCGGTGCGATTGATCAGGTGGTATTCAATAACGACTCGATTTCCGACGGCGATGCAATGCTGGGGAATTCTCAACCCAATGGCGTTGTAACTCCACTCTTGTGGGTGTTTAGTCTTTCTGGAAACACTTTTACGCTGAGTGTTACCAATCTCAACACAGAATCGACAACTGTTGATCCATTGACGCTTACGATCACTGGTATCGACAGCCCGGTGACAGGTGTTTCGATCTTAGGGCCCAATGATTTCGGCTTTGTCCCCGGCGATATTAGCTTTACGAGTAGCACCATCACAGTATCTGCCGGTGCAGGCGAACTTGCTATTCTCCCAGGTGGAACCGAATTGACCACAACCTTCCAGGTCGTTCCCGAAGCGTCGACGCTCGTGATGGTGTCGCTCGCAGCGTGTGGAGTGATTGGCGGATACGTCGTTCGTCGTCGCAAGTCCTGAAGAGAAAACTGATAAACCGACTTTCGATCCTCAGTAAACAAAGAAGGGCTGCTTCCAACGAGGCAGCCCTTTTACGTTACATCGCGCGGAGCGAAAGATGATCTCGAAGGCAAAAACCTTTTATCTACAGTTGATGCTAGTAAATGGGAAACATCTCGGCGAAACTTGGCTCACTGGTCCCTTCTCCGCACCTCCCCAGAGCTTCGGAACCGACCGGAACAAAACAGAAAGAGGCTTCTCCTCATTTGCTTGGAGATGCCTTTTCTGCTTTTTGCCTACGGAAGTTCGCTATTTGCTTTACCCCGAGCGTTACTCAGTCTATTTGTCCGCTGAAGACATCAAGTTCCGCTTTGCACTTCAGCGGATTACCCCGTCTGCCTCCTTGCGAACCGTCATTGGGGAATACAACGTCGTGGCAGTTGCGCTTTCCATCGACTCCCTGAATCGAATCGCGAAAGTGGAGAACTCCTATATGACGTTTTATGTGCACGAACAAAGGCTAGAAACGGGAGAATGGATCACCGCCCCCATTATCAACATGTCACCGAAAGACGCCATCGAACGGCTAGACTTGCAAGAGCGGTGGGCGTTTTAACATCGAAGTGAACCCATCCGGTGGTCGCGACGCAACCACGATCAAGGGGAATAAGGTTCCAGCACGTACTGAAGCCATCTCTCAACGTCATGATGCGGACATGTCGGCAGATGACGCGATAAGCGCTCGCCTTACTTCTTTTCTTCGGTGCTCGGTTTTTCGGCTGGTTTGGATGGCTCAGGCGATCCTACGGGCGTTTCTGCCGGGGTAGCCGGCTTGGGTGTCTCTTGATTCGGAGTATTCGACTTGTCCGCCGACGGGGCCGTATCAGTCGCTTTCGGTGGAAAACGAAGGGCGATCTCATCCTCGGTCGAAGGAACAGGCACCACGGGCAAAGACTTCTCGGCAATTTGCTGATAGTAGAATTCCATTACGGGACGAAGCTGAAATTCAGGAACCAGCTTATTGATGGCGAGAAAGTCCTCTGCCGCTCGCGCGGGCTCCGCCAAGGCAAGATGCACCATCGCCAAATCATAGAGATAGCTCGCCTCAAAGGATCGTTCGGTGATAATCCCCCGCGCCTCATTCACTACGGGTGAACCGCTTCGCATCACCATCAGTCCCGCGCGGATCCGAGCTTCGACGTTATTAAGGCTCGTTATCACGGCATTGCCACGAACAGCCGCGATCGCTTGTTCAAGTGAATCACGCGCGGCTTCGAACTGCCCGCTGGTGATTTGAACCTGCGCGAGAAGCCATTGATAAACCCCCGGTGGCAACTTATTGGATGCCTCTGCGGTCTTCAGCAGGTTGAGCCGCCCCATTGCCTTGTCGGGCATTCCGATCCGAAGATAAAGTCGCGCGGCAAACTCCGCGGAAGCCGACGCCTCGGGAGACTGGATCGGAACCTTTTCGATCTCGATGACGGCCAGGAGCGGAAGGTTCAAGCCAAAGGCGATCTGTGCATTCTCGTAAGGTCGATCGATGGTGGACATCTGCCTGAAAGCATCCGCCTGGCGACGGAAGAATTCCTGCTGCTGCTCGAGCTGCGGCCGTTCTGCTTCTTTGGCTCCCTTAATCTTTTCCGCGAGCTTTGCCAGTTCCTCATCGATCTTCTTCGACTGATCGGCGAGTTCTTTTGAGCGATTCTGGATCGCCAGCTTGTATTGTTCCTTTCGCTGCTTTACCTCCGCGCGAACGTATTCAAGTTCCGCATCGATCACCCCTCTTTGTTTCGGATCCTGCGCGAAGCGTCGCTGCTCTTCGAGCTGCTGAAGCCATAGATCGACAAATCCATTCATCTGGGCGAAGTCACTGATCGCTTTGTGAATGCCGAAATTATCCGCGCCTGCGGTCAGCGCCGCTTGAAGCGCCGCCATCGTTTGATGATGCCGAGTCAAAATCGTGTCTGACGGAACCAAATTCGTCGAGGATGCCGCTTCGTTCGATGAAGATGTTTGCGCCGGATCTTGCGGACTTGCTGCCGGCGCGGCGTCCTTAGGAAGAGTAGGCCCGACCGTGGGACGTTTTCGCTGCGACGCGAGAGCCATCAGTTCTTGCTGGCAGACGCCGATAAACGCGACTCCAAGGCGAAGGTTTGCGTCGGGACTGTCCGGTGCATTCGAAACCGCTTCACGAAGGTAAGCGGTGGCAAGCGTGCTGGATCCAGGCTGTCCTAGCCAATAGCCCCCTCCTGAAAAAAATGTCCCGCGGAATAGTCCATCCGGACGCTGCGCCCAACGAATCGGCCAAATGTCGTCGATGATTCCCGGAGGCGTCACCGGACGGTCCGTCGGAGGAGAGGGATCTCGCTTTTCACGAAACGCAATCGCATTCGTTTGAAGTCGATGGGATTTGATCTTGGCATAATCAGAGATCGAATCGGTGAGCCAGCCATAGACCACGCATTGATCATCGACGTGGATGGGAGCGATGTCCGATCGCTGCGCTAGTTGTTGTCGAACAGTCCTCATCAATTCTGATTCATCGCGCAGATCGACGATAATGTTACTGACATTCTGCTTTTTGAAGATTTCCTTCCAGGCGTTCGGATCCACCCGTTTGGGATCGAGTCCCATCACAGAAAATCTCGCCCGATCATGCTCGAGCCAGCCTCCAGCGCCATCGGTCCAGCGTGTATCGATGAAGCTTTTTCTCTTTGGATCGGCCCAAATCAAATACCCTGCGACACGTTGTGCGGGAGATATCGTGAAGGAACTCTGTTCCAGGCCGCTGGAAGCCAACCACTCCGCGGTTCTCTCAGGAAATAAAGATCGATCGATGGTGAAGCCGAACTGAGCGACATGTCCCTGAATTCGGCCAGTGAGCATGCCAAGCATGCCCGCAAATACCACAAGGATGATTCCGATGACGCCGAGTTGAGAGACGACAAGCGCGCTAAAACTTGTCCGAACCGAAGTTCCAAATCGAGCGACGTAGAACTCCTGCGCGTTCAGCGATGTGACGACGGCGAGAATGATTCCCGATACGCCGATCCAACGTTCGAACGTGGCGACGGCAATCGCGACGACGACGAGAAGTATCGAGACAAAACGGAATCGACTTGCATTTAACAGGAATGAAAACAAGGCGAGGATCACGAGGCAAATCCACACGACGAGGGGGATGGTCCATCGGTTCTCCCGAAGCGAACTCAAGAGATAGTTCCACCCCTCGCCGTCGGTATCAAGAATGGGGAGTTTGTGAAGTATCGGAATCGTTGTGTAGGGATAGATGAAATTCAGGTAACCGAAGGGACTAATGAACCCGGCCAACACTCCCACGACGGCGGCGATGGCAAATGGAAGAGCTGAAGATTTGACTTCACTCCGAGAAGATGATGCTCCCGATGGATTGAACAATCGATCAAGCGTCTCCCCCACCCAAAAGGCCAGAACCAATGCTCCGCCCAGCGGAAACAGAATGTCCACGTTCGCCCAAAGAATGAGGACGGGTATCGAGGCGTACATCCATCGACTATTGCGGGACGTGGATGCTTTGTTCCAAACCCACAGAAGAAGTGCGACGAAAAGGTAGCTGACAATCGTGGGGCCGACGTCAAGCCGGCTCGCCATCGTGACAAGGGCCAAAGCGACACAGAGTGCATGCCAGCCGAGTGTCGGACCAGAGCGTCTGATGCTCAAGAGCACGAGGGTCGTTAGAACAACCAGGATGACTTTCGTCACAACGAAGGGGACATCCCCCGCCTGAAAGACGAAATATGAAGTCAAATCATACAGCCACGAGGGATTGGGCGCCGTCACTCCCTCCGCCGCTGAGAAGGTGAAATCATTCGTTTTCGGGAAAGAAGGGAACTGCTCCGCTGTCGAGCGGCCGGTAGCGAGCCGTTGCCATAGATCCGGCGCGGTGGCAATGAATGAGGCCGCGAAGAACGACATCAGCAAAACAAACCCGGCGATGATCAAGTGATAACGACGAAATGCATCCTGAATCTCCTCAGGCGTCAATTCCTCCGGAAGATCCTGACGAGGAGCGGGTTCTGGCGAAGTTTGATTCACGGTCGTTAACTCATCCATTCCATTCAAAATGTCGAAATGCCCGCGAGGGACGTTTCCTTCGTCACGATCTCACCCATTTACCTTGCCATGAGTTTGGGCCGGGCGAGACGGCTTGTCGTCTATGATCCGACGAATCGAAAAGGACCCAGTACGATCTACGTCACTCCAACGAGCAATGTTCACGTATATTAAGGAAGTCGGGCTCGTCATTCTTGAACGATGCCTGCCGATTTTTACGGGGTGTTCGTCGCGAATCATTGTCGATCCACGCGACAAATCGAGAAAATAACGAGTCGGAGTGATCTCGCACCGTATCTCAGCGAGAGAAACGATCGCCTTTTTCCGTTTTGTCGCGAAAATGGAGTCGGACGAGAGGTCGCGACCGTTCCAGTGAGCAAGTCTTACAGCAATGATGTGGCCTAAGGCGAAGCTGATTTTTCTACGCGAAGTTCGCGATCAATTGCGCGATCGCCGAACTCTTTTCATGATACTCGTGTTGCCCATCATTCTCTATCCAGCGCTGGGATTGGGTCTCTTTCAACTCACGCTTAGCTTCGGAAAACAACAACGCACGATCGGCATCGTGGGAAAGGGAGACCTCCCCGATAACCCACCTCTCCTTTCGGCCGACGGTAAAAGCTTCGACGACCGCCTGGTCAACAAGGGACGATTCGGCGACGTTCATGCGATCACGGACGACGATCTCTCCCGCAAGGACATCAAGGACGGGCGTGTCGACGCCATCCTCGAAATTCCCCCCGGTATGAAAGAACGGCTTGCCAAAGGGGAGCAGGTTCCCGTTCGCATTCTGTTCAACGGGACGAACGACCGTTCCGAAATGGCGCGGACTCTACTTCGCAGTATCGTGTTGACATGGTCGGAAGAAATCGTTGACGAGCGCGTCAAATCGGCTGGCTATCCGGAGTCCTTCGCCGAGCCGATCTCTATCGCCGACGGTGTTGAAGATGTCTCAACGACGAGCGGTCGATCGGGAACCGCTTGGAGCCGGATGTTCCCATTCTTGCTCGTGATGATGGCCCTCACGGGTGCGTTTTACCCCGCCGTCGATCTTTGCGCCGGCGAGAAGGAACGGGGAACGATGGAAACATTGCTTATCTCCCCTGCCTCACGCGGCGAAATCGTGCTCGGAAAATTCCTCACCATTTTCGTGTTCAGCGTAGCCACCACCATCGTGAACCTGACCAGCATGGGAATTACCTTTGCCCAAACGGCGCGAATGATACCGAGTTCCGCGCAGGATGTGATGGCAAGCGTGTTTTCTCCCCCGTCTTTCGGATCAGTCTTCTGGATGTTCGTACTGATGTTGCCGATGTCGGCGTTCTTTAGCGCGCTTTGCATGGCGCTGGCGATCTTCGCGCGCAGCACGAAGGAAGGGCAATACTACTTGATGCCCCTCTTCCTCATCGTCACTCCATTGGTATTCATCACGCTCGCGCCGGGGGTCGAACTGACGCCGTTCTACAGTTTGATTCCTGTGACGAACGTGGCGCTTTTGCTCAAAACATTCATGCTCAACCAGTATGAAACGGCAGCGATCTACTTCATCCCCGTGTTGGCGCCGACATTGCTTTATGGATTTCTCGCCCTTCGTTATGCCGCCGATCAATTCAATCGGGAGGACGTTCTCTTCCGTGAAGCGGAACGATTCGACTTAAAACAATGGGTCGTTCGTTCGCTGACGGAAAAGCCGACGCTGACCACATTCCGACAGGCTTGGGGCTTCTTCATCGTCTACATGATGTTCCGATGGTACACGAGCGGATGGTGGACGACACTTTCCGCCCAGACGATCATCGCCAGTCAACTCGTCACGCTTCTCTTGCCCGCGATTCTCTTTGCGTTCTTCCTGACTTCGAAACCGTTCGATTCCCTTGGACTTAGGAAACCGTCAACGATTCCTTTAATTGCTTCTCTGTTGCTCATCGTCGCGCTTCATCCGGTCGCCCTTATGGCTGGCACGTTGCTCGAGAAGCTGATGCCGATCGAGAACCCAGAGGGATTACAACATGCGGTCAACACGCTGATGGATCGCCCTCTCTGGCAGACGTTGCTATTAGCGGCTGTGTTACCGGCAGTGACGGAAGAGCTCGTGTTCCGGGGAATCATTCTGGGGGGACTTCTCCAGAGGTACAGGCCCCCATTGGCAATCCTCGTCAGCAGTGTTTTGTTCGGCGTGTCGCACATGATCCCGCAACAGATGATTTTGACCACACTTGTGGGAATCGTTCTTGGAATCATCGCGACTCGAACGGGAAGCGTCTGGGCTTCAATGATTGCCCACGCCCTCCACAACGGGATATTGATGGTGGTCGCGGGGAATGCGAAGGAGGACACTCTGCGCTACCCTGGAATTCTCGTCGTCGCAGCGGCGATCGTCAGTGTGATTCTTCTCGCGTATCTCATTCGGCTTCCCGCGCGAGTGAAGCGTTCCATGCGTCCCATTCATCCATCGACGGCCCCCTCCGCCGTCGTCTACGAACCGGCCTGATCCGATCGACGTCAAGAAACGAGCAGAGCCAGGAAGAAACTCCCGGCTCCGCGAAGATTCGATGGTGTCACCCAATCGATTAGTAGGTGACTTCTCCGCCGAAGAACCAACCGGTGAACAGCACTTGATCGTGGAAATTCGGTCGGTTGACTTGGTCGAGGTTGAAGTTGATGTTTCCGGTGGCCGAGGCGATTCCCATTAGGTACATCGCTTCCCAACCGCCGCGGATGCGAATGTTCGGATGCGGCACGAAATTCAAGCCAAGCTGACACTCGAAGGCGCCGCTGGTCGCGAAGGAGTTCGTTTTCTGATCGACTCCAACCGCTCCATCACCGCGTACCAGAGAGGCTTTTCGCGTCGCCCAGTTTCCGCCCCAAAGACCTTTACCCGCCAGATCGAATTCGAACAGGTCCATGCAGAAGGGACGCACGCAACGGATACCAAGCTCAGGCGCAACGATGTTGTTATAGGTTCTGAAAGAGGTGATTGCGACTGTTTGGATGGATGGCTGGGCCTTGTAATCGATAGTGTCTGGAGTAGCCCCAACGTTGTTGGCGGCGAATCGATCGAAAGGACTGAATGCTCGATATCCCGTTGGACCAATAGTGCCTGTCGGGGCGACATCCGCAAAGGTGAACACGAAAGATTCGTTCAAGCCTAGATAACGAACACCACCTAATGCCCAAATCTTCCATGGCGAACTGAACCATTCGAACAGCGACTTTTCGAATAAGAGTTCTGATCCAATGAGTTGCGAAGTGTATTGGGCGATCGCCACTTCACCGTCACGCCAAAGCAAGCTCGGCGTATTCGTGTCTTCTGGCCCGTTGAGAGTCGATGGATCGTTCACCGTTGGTTCGCGTGGAACATCTGAAGCTGTTGGAACAAAACCTGCACCCCCTAAGACCCCAGGACTTTCCACAAAGGGAGACTGCGGGATCGTCGAAGGGGCGCTACCGATCTGTCGGCGTCGTTCGCCGCCAAACAACGGGTTCGCCGTCGCGAACGGTGAATTTAGGTATCCGAAACGCTGATATTCAGCGACAAATGGACTCGACTGAGAAGTAATCACTCGGGTGAGGAATGAGGTTCCGCTGACATCGAGCACGAGGTTGTCAGGCCGTTGGACACCAGAATTGAACCAACTGAAGGTGAGCCGACTATCATCTTGGAACTCAATCCCGATTTTGGGACGCTGTCCCCAGATGTTTTGGAAGTCAAAGCTATTCGTCTCCATCATGACTTGATTGGCTATCAGCAATGGAGTCGAACGGACAGGATTCATGAACGTTCCAGTAATATTTTGGTTCGGATTCTCACCTGGCAAGAAAACCTGCCCCACCCCCCTAGTGTTCGGAGTGTCAACCGCGATGATTCCACCTGGAATTGGATCATTTAACGCTGGATAGCCGTAAAGCGAACTGCCATTCGGATCACCATTAAGCACAGGCCCAGATCCGTTGGATTGATCAAAGATGTCCGGTGAAGTCGTTACCAGCACCTTGTTGCCAGGATTCGAGCGTGTGAAGAGTACTTGCTCGTACGAGAAGATCCACTTGTAGTATCGCGGCCCACTTAGCAGCTGACCCATCGCGCCGGCCGTGTTGGTGGGGGCGCAAGCGGCATTCGGATTCATGAATGCTTCGCTGTAGTTCGTATAGAGGTCATTGCGAGGGGCGCAGATCTGTGCCGGTCCGGCGGGCGATTCGGCTCCGGGACCAAAGCCCTGTGGTTCGGCACTTCCCTCTACGAACACGCTTTCGTCGGAAATGCTCGTTTTGGCCGGCTCTTGCGCAAGGCTGACACTGGCGAGAGAAAACAGTGCCGCCGGCACTGTCGCTGCCAACATCGTTCCCAACCTACGCATTCTGCTTCTCCCTCTCGCCTGCGAGGACAAAGTGCCGTGGCACCAGGTCTCCGACTTTGGCGGCGGACCGCAAATATCTCTCCGTTCGCTCCCCTTTTAGAGAAGGGGCGCAAAGCGCAACGGTCATTCCGGTAAGTCCGGTTTTGCCGTTAGTAGGCTTATCGACCCCCTAAGCTTTCGCCCTTGAGAGGTTCCCACCGTGAAATCCGCAAAACCGGCAAAGCCGGAACCAAGGCGGGGAAATAGAAAAGACAGGCAAGAGCTGACTCCCTCTGAGGGGAATTGGTAGCCAGGAGAAAGAAGCCCTCTCCCTGAACCAGGCAAGTTGGATAAGACTCTCTGAGAAGGTCCGAACCGTTTCAGGCATTCCGAGTCTTCTTTTCGGGGAACCGCGCGGAACGTACACTGTGGAGGTCGAGTAAGCCGCCGCAGGGGTCGATATTGTTCGCGTCGGGCTTGATGAAATGAGGGATAGAGTCGGAAACTTTGAGGGAATGACGTCGCCAAGCAGGGGCGGCAAAGGGTACCTCGATCCGACTCTCACGAATTTGGCCGAATGTTCGGCTGCCGAAGGGTGATTTGAACATGAGTAATGGTGACGTTTCCACTGTTCTCCGAGACGGTTCGGACGAGCGCGAGCAGGTCGATCGACTCGATCAAAAAGACAACTTCACCATTCCTGTGGCCGAGCGGGTCCTTCGCCTCCCCCCCTACCTCTTTGGCAAGATCAACGAGATCAAGTACAAGAAGCGCCGAGCCGGGGTCGACATCATTGATCTGGGAATGGGAAACCCGACCGATCCGCCTGATCCACAGATTGTGGAAAAGCTTTGCGAAGCGGTTCAAGATCCGCGCAATCACCGCTACTCGGCATCCGCGGGTATCCTGAACCTCCGCCGTGAGGTCGCTGTGCAATATGATCGTCGGCACGGGGTAAAGCTCGATCCCCACACCGAAGTCATCGCGACGATCGGATCGAAGGAAGGCTTCAGCCACATGTGCCTGGCGATGCTTGGCCCGGGCGACACTTGTATCGTCCCCGCCCCCAGCTTCCCGATTCACGTGTACTCGCCAGCACTCGCCTCGGCGAATGTCCTTCAAATCGACGTCACGAAGCCGGATTTCTTCCTGAGCGAAATCTCTCACATCTGCGACACGCTTTATCCCAAGCCCAAAATCGTGATCGTCAATTTCCCGCACAATCCATCCTCGACCACGATTGAGAAGGACTTCTACGTCGACCTCGTTCGACTCGCGAAGAAGTACCAGTTCTACGTTCTGAGCGACTTTGCCTACGCGGACATCTTCTACGACGGGTACGTTCCGCCGAGCTTCCTCGCGGTTCCCGGCGCAAAGGAAGTGGGCGTCGAGTTCACGACGATGAGCAAGGGCTACAACATGGCGGGCTGGCGCATCGGTTATTGCGTCGGCAACAAGGAAATGGTCAAAGCGCTCGCCACGATCAAGGGCTATTACGACTACGGCATTTTCCAGGCGATTCAGATCGCATCGATCATCGCCCTTCGCCATGCGGAGCACGCCCGATTGGCAATGTCTGCCGAGTATCAGATGCGCCGCGACGTACTCGTTAACGGACTTCGCAAGGGTGGTTGGGAAATTGATCCGCCACGCGCGGGAATGTTCGTTTGGGCGAAGATACCGCAATACTGGCGTGAGAAGATGGGAAGCATCGATCTGGCGATGAAGCTTCTGGAGGAAGCGGCGGTCGCTGCGAGTCCCGGGCGTGGATTCGGTCCCTCGGGAGAAGATTATCTCAGACTTGCCATCGTGGAAAATGAACAACGGCTGAAGCAGGCCGTTCGGCAGATCAATCGTTGTCTCAAAGTCGAGCCGGCGGTGCAGACGTAGGTCACCGTCTACCCTCGGGGATAACGAGCGTTTGAAACAATCCCCGGCACACCAGCGAGCCGGTTAGGAACGGGAACTTGGTCGCCCGATGACGATTCCAATATCCTCGTTGCTGATCCCTAACTTGAATGTTCCGGGGAACGCTTGGCCGATCATTCCCAATCAAAACTCTGCTCGAATGTTAAGCATTCTCTTTCAGCTCGAGCAGAGCCAATGGCTTTCGGCTGACGACTTCGAGCAAGTTCAGCGGCGGCAAATTGGTGCTCTCGTTCATCACGCCTACATGACGTCGCCGTTCTATCGGAAGCGATTGGATGAAGCGGGCCTTTCTCCTGATCGCATCCGAACACCCGAGGATTGGAGAAAGATCCCGCTCCTGACGCGAGATGTCTGGCAAATGGCGGGTCCGGAACTCTACAGTACCAACCCTCCTCCTCAGCATCGGAAAACAAGTCAACTCTTCACTTCGGGTTCGACCGGCAAGCCGGTGATGGTCATCACCAATGCATTGACGCAGCTTTTTTGGAATGCATTCACCGTCCGCGATCACTTGTGGCATCGAAGGAATTTTTCGGGAAAGCTTGCCGCGATTCGGTTCGTCTCAGGAAATGCGTGCGATCCACCCCACGGAAAGATGGGACAGAACTGGGGGCCCGCCACCGCCGACGTTGTGAAGACCGGCCCGAGCGCGACGCTTCACATCAAGGCCGGCATCGATCAACAGGTTCCTTGGCTCCTAGAGCAAAACGCGGAATACCTCATCACGTATCCATCGAATGTTTATGCTCTCGCTCGCTTTGCCGAGGACCGGGGCATTCGGTTTCCCACTCTCAAAGAAATCAGAACGTTTGGTGAGATCTTAGAACCGCACGTCCGAGAGATTGTTCATCGCGTCCTCGGGCTCAAGATCGTCGACATGTACAGCTCGCAAGAGGTTGGCTACATCGCGCTTCAGTGCCCCGAGCATGAGCACTACCACGTTCAGTCCGAGAACGTTCTCCTCGAAGTGATTAACGAAAAGGGAGAGCCTTGCCAGCCGGGAGAGATCGGTCGAGTCGTCGTGACCGCTCTTCATAACTTCGCCACGCCGATCATTCGCTATCAGATCGGCGACTATGCGGAGGTCGGCTCACCCTGCCCTTGTGGACGCGGTTTGCAGGTCCTCAATCGAATTGTCGGGCGGCAGCGCAATATGCTCGTCCTTCCGAACGGCGAACTTCGTTGGCCATCCATTGAAGTTGATTCCGCTCTCCAAGGGGAGCAAGAGATCCCCCCGATCCAGCAGTTTCAAGTCATTCAGAGAAGTCTCGAAGAGATCGAGGCCGTGCTGGTCACGCCTCGCGAATTGACCGAAGCCGAGAAGAAGCTCCTCATCGATTGGTTCGAGGCGAGCTTCGGATGGAGATTCGACGTGAAGTTCACCTACGTTGACCACATCCCGAGCAGTCCGACCGGGAAGTTCGAGGACTTCCGTTCTGATATTGCCGCTCAATACATGGCGAGCCGTTTCTCATCTCGCTAAAGCGGCGATCAATCCCGCGTCTTCTTCATAATCGCTTCAACCGGCACAATCCTCATTTTCGAGCTAGGCTTTCCTGACGAACACAACGAAAGGGCAAACCGGTCGAGAGGCCGGGACGCAAAGCCATGGGTCCTTCACGGATCGCCAGGCTGCCGAACGAAGGTATCGTCTCGATCTCACTCCCTAGCGAGACGAACTTTCCGCTGACCTTTCCTCCAGTGTTCCGCACTTCATCGCGCGCGACGAGGAAAGCATCATGCGGAATCTCTCGAATCACCGTTTCGCTTTCGTCTTCACATTCCTTCTCGTTACGTCAACGATTCAAGCCGACAGCTCGATCACCGTCGGTAAAGTACACGGCATCGATGTTCTTCGTCGCGCGAACCGGTCGACGGTCGAGATCTTGGCATGGGCGCGCAATCCGCAATTCGTCGAACATTCCCGCGGCGCAGGAGTCGTCCTGTCCGCCGCTGGATACATCGTCACGGCCAATCACGTCGTGCGCGGCTATCCGGAGATTGAAGTTCGAACGCCTCACGGCCCCGCGATGAAAGCAGAACTTGTCGCAACCGAGGAAGAGCTCGACATCGCCATCTTGAAAGTGCGCGTCACCACCGTGCTCGAGCCAGCCAGCGTTGCATCGAGTGAACGGATTCAATCGGGACGCAAGGCGATCGTGATCGGCAATCCCGGCGGCATGGGTCAAATCGTCATCTCGGGCAAGCTCGGTGGTACGCGAGTGGTCAGTTGGGACGGAAACAAAGCCCCCCTCCGAAGCATCGAAGCAGAAGTGGTTCCGGGCAATTCGGGGGGAGGCGCGTTCGATGTGGAGACCGGTGAACTCCTCGGCATCACCGTCGCGAAAAGTTCCACTCAGGAGAACATCGGTTACGTCGTCCCCGCCGATCAAGTCGCCGAGATCGCCGCGAGCTATGTCTCGATCGGCGAACTCTCCGACGCGCGTGAGATCGTCAAATCGCTCGGCGTGAGGCTGCGGCCGGTCACTCTCGTTTCCGGCGAGTTCACGAATGGACTTCTCGTCACCCATGTCAAGCGGGGGAGTGCCGCGGCCACGGCGGGATGGCGCGAAGGAGACATCATCGTCGGCCTATCGAAGTATCACGTGAAGAGTGCGTCAGATATCGTCTACATCCTTCAAGAGGCCGACCATTCGCTCGAGGGACTCTCATTCCTGGCGGCACGTGATCATGCGACTCGTGTCGGAACGGTCGCCGTCGACGTCAGCCGCTCGGCCCTCCAGGGTCCGGCGCTCGCCCAAAAGAGCTCATCCTCCGATCGACGTTGAAACTCTCCTCCCCAGTCTGGTGTTTCCAGACTCGCCGGGTGGCCCAGGCAACTCGTTGCCTGGGTGCCGAAGGCACAAGGGGGACTTCTGATTTTCAGCCCTCTGGTGCTTCGCAACTCGAACAAGCAAGTTGTCCGGGCTTCCCGATCAACAGTGATTCGCGAGGTCGAATCCCAATTCCGGCGACTCTGCCCGTCAAAACCCCCTCTCCGCATCGACCAAATTGGCAGGCCTTCTTGGACTCCTTACGGCATGCCCGTCAAAACGGCAGACTTCGCCGAACCAGGACATCTGCGATAAATCACTTCCACCAAATAACTTACAACACCTTAACTCTCTCGGCATGGCATCTGCTAATTGCGAAGACACCGAACAACTGCGCATACGCTGTTTTCATCATGGAGAGTGCGGATCATGAAGATTAAGCCAATCGGCGATCGAGTTCTGGTCGAGCGGGAAGAGTCGGAATCGAAGACGGCCGGTGGTATCGTTCTGCCCGATGCAGCCAAGGAAAAGCCCCAAATCGGCAAGGTCCTGGCAGTCGGCGATGGTCGCTACCTGAAGGATGGAAAGCGGTCCGAACTGCAGGTCAAGGTCGGCGATCGCGTCTATTTCACCTCGTGGGCCGGCGACGAGTTCAAGAGTGCCGACGGCGACAAGGTTTTGCTCATGCGTGAAGAGGACATCCTCTGCATCATCGGCTAATCGCCAACATTCCACAAAACAAACGAATCAAAACGGAGGATTAAGAGCACATGGGTGCAAAACAAATCGCGTTCGATCAAGAAGCGTGGGAAGCGATGCGACGAGGCGTGAGCAAGTTGGCTCGCGCGGTCCGCGTCACATTAGGACCCAAGGGTCGCAATGTCGTCCTAGAGAAGAGCTTCGGCTCGCCGACGGTCACCAAGGACGGCGTCACCGTCGCCAAGGAGATCGAGCTCGAAGATAAGTACGAAGACATGGGCGCTAAGCTCGTGAAGGAAGTTGCCAGCAAGACGTCTGACATCGCGGGTGACGGCACCACGACCGCGACCGTTCTCGCCGAAGCGATCTTCAACGAAGGTCTCAAGAGCGTGGTCGCCGGCATCAACCCGATGCAGCTCAAGCGCGGCATCGAGAAGGCGGTCGCCGACATCACCGAAAAGCTTCGCGGCATGTCGATCCCGGTCAAGTCGAAGAAGGAAATGGCTCAGGTTGCCACCGTCGCCTCGAACGGCGATGAAGAGATCGGCAGCAAGATTGCTGAAGCCATGGACAAGGTCGGCAAGGACGGCGTCATCACCACCGAAGAAGGTAAGGGATTCGCCACCGAAATCGAACTCGTCGAAGGTATGCAGTTCGATCGCG